>NZ_JAYGJO010000003.1:0-279563 GCF_035013185.1 Acerihabitans sp. TG2 | reverse complement strand
TTTGATCCGTCCTCCGGTGATAACAGCATTCACTGGATGCGAAAAGCGGATTGACAGCCCTCTGGGACGACGGGGGGGGACGAGTGACGCCGGATGACAAGCATCAGCAACGGGATGTCGAGATCGTGACGCAGCGCAAAGCACGGTATGAAAAAGCCCGAAGACAGAATCCGGCACGCTGGTCGCGGGAAACAAGGAACTGGAACCCCGAGGGATCAGTATCACTAAACCCGTAAAAGCAACGACGGGTGGCATAAAAAGACAACAACTAGCTTGAAAATGACGGGTAATAAGTGGTCGGATTGGGCCGTAACATTGTTACATAAATTTACTGAAATTTTTTGGCTAGGCTTTATGCTGAGTGTCCCGTTGGCGGCCTGCGAGCGGCTGATCATAATATTAGTATCAATATAGAGAAGACACGATGAAACACTGCACTGCATTACTGATATTGCTCACGGCACTCTGTAGCGCCCCTATCGCCCAGGCGGCCGGTTGTATCAAAGGTGCTATCGTCGGTGGTCTGGCCGGCCATGCGGTCAAACACACCTTGGCGGGAATGGCCGCAGGATGCGCCGTTGGCCATCATATGGCGAAAAAAGCCGCTCAGAATAAAACCACCACAGCCAAAAGTTAGCCAAGAACCCATCAACACCCACACAAGTCGCTCACCGTCGACAATGGGCAAAGGGCCTCCCACCCCTTTGCCCATGCTAGATTATTAGGTATGGCGGGAGGCTGAATTTACCGCCAGATGAACCTCGGACAATGCCTGGTAAATACGTAACTTGTCGGTTTCGGATAAAAACCGCACCTGGATGTGCTGGAGCACATCGCGCTGCTGTTGCTGCGTGGCCAGCGTACCGCCATGGCTCAGGTAGTTTTTTATTCCCTTCAACAGCGCGTCATCAAGTGTCACCAACCTTGGCCGCACCTCATTATTTAACGAACGAGGCGTCCAATCCGTCTCCGGCGTGGCCAGCCATTCGGCGCGATAGCGATATTGGATCGCCTTGCTGGCGTTAATCAACGCCACGTATAAACGCCGGGTGCCGGTTGGGTCCAACCCCAGCACTATGGATTGTCGCCGGATGTTCTCCAGCACTTTTTCCTCCTGTTTTTCATCCTCAATGGGCAAATGTTGCTGCGCTTTATAACCGGCCACATCCTTCATTAACTGCATACGTTGTTCAATAAGGATAAAAATGCCCGTAGGGGCTTCCATCGCCGCAATAGCCGGTGTGCATAAACACCAACATATTGAAATAACGGCAGGTAGATAACGATTCATAACATGGATTCTCCTAAAGAAGCGTGGTCAATAAGCAGCGAACTTCACCGTTCACTCGCCCAATCTACGATAAATGGAAATAACGTAATTTCAATGACAACATTATGACAAAACCTTTTGACTGGTGTTTAAACACCGCCGCAATATCTAGCAAAAAAAAATAAGCCTTATCCACTGACCAAACTCACCAAATTAAAATATAAAATCAATATAATCAAAATGATAAATTAACATAAACTAAAAAAACAATATCTCACTTACCACATAATTAAACACTATTCTATTGGTTTATGTCTTAAATAACTTTATTTTAGGGAAACACCAAATATGGCCAACACCTTTGTAAACTGAAGTACGATAGGCATATCCAGATTATTTTAATGGGAACGTAATCCGACATAATTAAGCAAAATCTTACCGTATTAATTCCAAAATAAATTTCTAACCACGTTACGTATAATGGAATATTAACAGCGCAATATGCACGTCTCATTAATGACTAACCACAAACAGGGTGTTTAGGATTATTGACGGTTAGTCAGCGAGAAGCGACACAAGGAACCTGCAAGGTACAGCATGACGGGTATAGCTTCGCCATCCCGTCCCTTAGCGGCATAACAAAATAAACGCTGTTGGCATTGCTACATGACAGATCGTGGGGCATGAACTGAAAAAATTGCCGCCTTATTGATGACATAAGGCGGCTAAGCATATTAGTAAGTATGGAAGAATTGCTGGATCAGTTCGGGGTTGTGCGTCTGGGTTAGCGCAGTCATCAGCAAAATACGCGCTTTTGCCGGGTTAAGAGAGTCGGCGACAAGACCAGGCTGTCCAGCATCAGGGGGGACCACACCACTGCCGGTGCGCGATGCTCGCACCACGATAATGCCGGCTTTTTCCGCTTTTTTAATGCCGGCATCGCTGCGCACAGACACAGAGCCCGCACCGGTACCCGCATACACGATGCCATCCGCGTGATGGGCAATGGCAGCATCATAAACATATTCTGGATCGTCCTGGTAACCATAGATGATTACCACTTGTGGTAGCTGTTTAACGTTGCGCACGTCGAATACAGAACGCAGAGTATGGATTTTATCTACGCGTGTTTCAAATTGTGGTTTACCCCCCACAATGACCCCGAGGTAACCCTCTTCCGGTGCCTTAAAGGTATCTAGCGTTGTGGCATTGGTTTTGGTCATAAACCGTGCAGCACCGATTCGGTCATTTAGCACCACCATGACACCACGGCCTTTGGCATCAGGATCGGCGGCCACAGTAACCGCTTCTAACAGGTTCATCGGGCCATCCGCACTAATGGCAGTAGCAGGACGCATCGATGCGGTAAACACTACAGGCTTATTACTTTTCACCGTTAGGTTAAGAAAATAGGGGGTTTCATCAAGCGTATCGGTACCATGCGTAATCACCACGCCATCGACATCGTCCCGCGCTAAAAGCTCGTTTACCCGCTTAGACAGTTTAAGAATGACGTCACTGGTCATGTTTTCGCTGCCAATGTTGGCAATTTGCTCCCCAGTGACATCGGCAATTTTCTTAACTTCCGGCACTGCGTTAATCAGGGTGTCCACACCAAGTGCGCCAGCTTTATAACCCGTAGTTTGGGTATTACTGGCGGCCGAACCGGCAATGGTTCCGCCCGTTGCCAGTATCACTATATGAGGAATTTTGGTAGCGCTTAACGCGCAGGTACTTATTATGAGTAACACGGTTGCCAAAAATGCATTCAATCTCATTATAATTTTTCTCCAGGAGGATTATGTAGATACGCGGGCATGTAATGCAAAATCGATGCCTTTTTTTGTATATTATGTATACCAAAAAAATCATTAGCTGGATATTTATGTGGGAGTTTTATGATAGCTCGCGCCAAAATAGTGCACAGGAACGGATTGTGCATCACTAACGTCATTAGAATGAGGCGGGACGGAGTAGCCAATAAAATCGATCACCCATGATCTTACCTGCTGACACAAACGGCCAACGATTGCAGGCACTGATACAAAAATGCTAAATCGACGCGGTAACAGCCAGATGTGGCCTAGGTCGTTTGGTGGTGATAAGAAAAGCTGATTCAAGGACGCTTGCTAGCCGGGTAACAAATAACCTGCCGGTATGGCCTGTCAATGGTAACGCGCGGGTACGTCAGGCTATTATTGTCGATTAGTCAGATCAGATAGAGGTAAAATGCGTAAGAAACCATTATTACTGCTTCAACTGGGAGAACCCCCGCAGGAAATAGCAGCACAAGTGGGCGAACAAGCTGATTGGTTTAACGCCGCGCTGGCGGAGCTTGGATACCCTATTCATCTTGTACGCCCCGATCTTGGACTCGCGCTTCCCGCTTATGCCGAAGTGTCGGCGGTGATGATCTCCGGCTCCTGGGCAATGGTGACCGATCGACTACCATGGAGTGAGCGCACCGGGGCCTGGCTACGAGACGCTTTTCACGCCGGCATGCCTATGCTGGGGATTTGTTACGGGCATCAGTTATTGGCGCATGCGCTGGGCGGTACGGTGGGTGATAATCCGAACGGCTTGGAAATGGGGCTTCTGCCGGTGACATTAACCGCACAAGCGCAAGACGACGCATTATTGGGATCGTTCCCTTCACACTTTACCGCTTACCTGACACACAAACAGTCGGTGTTGGTCCCGCCAGTGGGGGCGCAGGTACTGGCGACATCAGACATGGACCACTGCCAGATCATTCGTTATAGCGATCGCGTGCTTTCTTCGCAGTTTCATCCGGAATTTACGGCGGATACCATGCTGGCATGTATAAGTCGCAATGAGACCGCGTTAAAACGACTGGGTCGGGATGTGGACGAGATGCGGCAACTGGGGGAAAAACCGATCTGGGCCAGGCGCCTGCTGCTGGATTTTGTGAACCGCTTTGCTTGACCAGATGATGACCTGCGCCAACGGACTAGGATCACCCACGCCCCCCCCCTTTTTACCGATCTCGCGCTCGCTGATACCGCTTCGCAAGCCCACTCAGGAATGAGGTCAACTCAGTGGAACCACAAAAAAAGGACCCTAAGGTCCTTTTTTAAAGAGTTACAGACGTAGTGCCTGTCTGTAGATCATAAACTGGAGCGGGAAACGAGGCTCGAACTCGCGACCCCAACCTTGGCAAGGTTGTGCTCTACCACTGAGCTATTCCCGCTTTTTTATCGACCGTACCGTTACTGACACGTCCCCCTGAGGGTAACGTTTGGAGCGGGAAACGAGGCTCGAACTCGCGACCCCAACCTTGGCAAGGTTGTGCTCTACCACTGAGCTATTCCCGCTTTTTTTTATTCCGTACTTATCGTTTGTACTTATTACGGCAATACATTTTTGCACCGGTACGGGGAGCGCATTATACGAGAATTGGTTTTCGCTGCAAGCCCCCGGACGGAAAAATCTGTTCTTTTTGCTCAAGTGTCGATAAAACCAGCAAAATGATGGATTTCCGAGCGGCGGTTACACTGGAATAACTTAAAGACGAATAAAATGTTCCCGATAGTATGCCAGTTCAGCCACCGACTCGCGGATATCGTCAAGCGCCTGGTGGGACCCTTTTTTGGTTAAACCTACCAGGATCTCCGGCTTCCAGCGCCGGGCCAACTCCTTGAGAGTACTGACATCAAGGTAGCGGTAGTGGAAGTAGGCTTCCAGGCGTGGCATATAACGGAACAGGAAACGACGATCCTGGCCAATGCTGTTGCCGCATATGGGCGATTTCCCGGCGGGCACCCACTGCTGTAAAAACGCCAGGGTGTGATCCACCGCGTCGTCCTCGGTCAGCGTACTGGCCTTGACCCGTTCCACCAGGCCACTGCCAGTATGCGTGCGTACATTCCAATCATCCATCAGGTCCATCTGGGCCTGGGATTGATGAATAGCCAATACCGGGCCTTCAGCCAGGATGACAAGATTGGCGTCTGTGACCAAGGAGGCAATTTCAATAATGCGATCACGTTCAGGATCCAGCCCAGTCATTTCAAGATCGATCCAAATCAGGTTGTTCTCATTTACCGGCATGATTTTCTCGTTGCAAAGGGTTTTACGGCGTTTCTGTTAGAATACTGTGTATCATAGACGTTTTCATCGCCGCGGGCGATTCATGAGCAACAAGTGAGGCACGGTGAGTAAAAATAAACTGTCCATAGGCCAGCAACGTCGCGTCAAGGCGAATCACCAACGTCGCCTACGAACCGATCGCGGCGTCGATTGGGATGACACCCTGCTGGGACAAGCCCAGGATGGGACGGTTATCAGCCGTTTTGGCATGCACGCCGACGTGGAAGCAGCGGACGGGGTTATTCATCGCTGCAACTTGCGCCGTACCTTGGCCTCGGCCGTCACCGGCGATCGGGTGGTCTGGCGTCCCGGCAGTGAAGCGGCCTCGGGTATCAAGGGTATCATCGAGGCGATCCATCCGCGCACGTCGGTACTGAACCGGCCGGATTTTTATGACGGTGTAAAACCTATCGCCGCCAACATGAATCAGATTGTCATTGTTTCGGCGATTTTACCGGAGCTGTCGGTAAATATCATCGACCGCTATCTGGTGGCCTGCGAAACGGTGGAAGTGGAACCCTTGATCGTACTGAATAAAATCGACCTGCTGGATGCAACAGCGCGCGCCTGGGTGGACAAAACCATGGAAGTCTACAGCCACATCGGCTACCGGGTGATCATGGTATCGAGCCAAACGCGCGAAGGCATGGATGTCCTCGAAGCGGCACTGACCGACCGCATCAGCATCTTCGCCGGCCAATCCGGGGTCGGCAAGTCCAGTTTACTCAATGCTCTGTTACCGCCGGAACTGGCGAAAATTGTGGTCAATACCGTCTCGGATAACTCCGGACTCGGCCAACACACCACCACTGCCGCACGCATGTACCACTTTAAAACCGGCGGCCAGGTTATCGACTCTCCCGGCGTACGTGAATTCGGGCTCTGGCATCTGGAACCAGAACAGGTCACCCAAGGGTTTATTGAGTTTCGGGACTACCTTGGCAACTGTAAATTCCGCGACTGCCGGCACGATACCGATCCCGGTTGCGCCATTCGCGCCGCCGTTGAACGCGGAGAGATTGCCGAAGTCCGTTTTGAGAACTATCACCAGATTCTCGATAGCATGTCGCAGGTAAAAACACGTAAATCATTTTCCGCAACGGATCACTGACATTTATCCTGACCGTCGCTACAATTTCTCGGGTTTTTATTTTCCATACATATACGAGGTTTCTGTGCTCGATCGCATCAAAATAGCATTGCAACATTTATTGCCCAAGCTTTGGCTAACCCAACTTGCCGGCTGGGGCGCCGAGCGGCAGGGCGGCTGGCTTACCCGTCTGGTTATTAGTGTGTTCGTGCGGGTCTATCGCGTAGATATGCAAGAAGCGCAGCAATCAGACGTGGCGGACTACCGGACCTTTAATGACTTTTTTGTCCGCCCGCTGCGCGATGAGGCTCGCCCGATCAATAGCGATCCCAACGTGCTGGTGATGCCGGCGGATGGCATTATTTCGCAATCCGGTCCCATAAAAGGTGAACAGATTTTCCAGGCTAAAGGCCATGAGTACAGTCTGGAAGCCCTGCTGGCCGGTAACGAGCAACTGGCGGGCGATTTTCGTGACGGTGCGTTTGTGACCACCTATCTGGCCCCCCGGGACTATCACCGAGTGCATATGCCCTGTAACGGCATTTTGCGCGAGATGATCTACGTGCCAGGGGATCTGTTCTCGGTTAATCCGCTTACTGCGGCTAATATCCCTAATTTATTTGCCCGCAACGAACGGATTATCTGCCTGTTTAGCACCGATTTCGGCCCAATGGCGCAGATTCTAGTGGGTGCGACCATTGTGGGCAGCATCGAAACCGTCTGGTCCGGTGTGGTGACCCCGCCCCGTGAAGGCATTATCAAACGCTGGCACTATCCGCAGGCGGAAGAAGACGGCGCCGTCGTGCTGTTAAAAGGCCAGGAAATGGGCCGATTTAAGCTCGGTTCTACAGTGGTGAATCTTTTTGCCCCCGGTGGTGTATTACTGGGCGATCACCTGCACAGCGGCAGAGTGACCCGGGTGGGCGAACACCTGGCCGATGGCCCACAGCCGTGAATTAACGCAGTTTAACCAGAGAGAATCCGATTGCGCCTGATCATTATTATCATGCTGGGGTGGTGGCTTGCCGCCCCGTGTTTTGCCGTGACTTTCCCCGATGAATCCCAGGTCAAAAAGGATTTGCAGCTTGTCGAGGCCAATAAAGATACGGAAAATCAGGTACCCATTACAGAAACCCTGCAGGCTGCGCTGAATTTTATCACTGAAGGCAAGGCCTCTGCCGAACGTGCCAGCCAGTATCGCAACACCATCGATAATTTTTCAAAACTCACCCAGGAACTGCGCGATCAGCAGGCCGAGGAGCGGACAAAAAACAGCGACGTTAATCCCAAACTCTCCATCAGCGAACTGGAGCAAATGGTGTTGCAAACCAGCGGCCAACTGCTTGAGCTGGCTCGGCAAATGCAGCAAGAACAAGAGATGTCACGGGAAGTCAGTGATTCCCTGTCCGTGTTGCCTCAGCAGCAGGCCGAGGCGCGTAGAGCCTTAAGTGATGTCGAACAACGTTTGCAATCGCAAAACAGTGCCGACACCTCGCCGTTGTCCCGGGCCAAAAACACCCTGTTGCAGGCGGAATACGCCGCCCGACGCACCGGGGTTAACGAGCTGGAACTGGCGCAACTCAGCGCCAACAATCGCCAAGAACTCGCACGCCTGCGCATGGACCTGCTAAAAAAACGCCATGATCGCATCGACACGGAGCTGCAAAGCTTGCGTAACCGACTGAACTTGCTACGTCAGCAAGAGGCGGAACGGGTGTTGGAACGCACTGAACAGTTGGCGGAACAAAGCGGCGAACTGCCAAGCGCCATCGCACATCAATTGCAGCTCAATCGCGAGCTGTCGGCGGCATTGAATGAGCAGGCACAGCGAATGGACCTGATCGCCTCACAGCAGCGCCAGGCGGCCTCGCAGACGCTGTTGGTCAGACAAGCGCTCAATACCCTGCGTGAACAGGCTCAATGGTTAGGTGATTCCCCCGCACTGGGTGAGACCCTACGTGCCCAGGTTTCACGCCTGCCGGACTTGCCTAAACCCCAGCAGTTGGACAGTGACATGGCGCAGGTGCGGGTCAAACGCCTGCATTATGAAGCACTGATGAACACGCTGCCGCAGTTGACGCAAAGCAAACAGGACGACGGCTCCCCGCTGACAGCGCAGCAAAGCAAGATCATGGATGCGCAGTTGCGGACCCAACGCGATTTACTGAATTCGCTGTTGTCCGGCTACGATACCCAGATATTGGAACTGACCAAACTCAAGGTCGCCAACAGCCAATTGGTAGAGGCGATGACGGAAATCCAGGAAGCAGCCCACCGCTACTTGTTCTGGGTGGCCGATGTCAGCCCGGTTACCTTGGCTTTTCCACTGCATCTGGTGCAGGACCTGCGCCGCTTAATTTCCCTGGATACCTTCACCCAGCTTGGTAGTGCCCTGATCATGATGGTGACCAGTCAGGAAACCCTGCTACCACTGTTTGGCGCCTTGCTGCTGGTAGGGTTCAGTATCAGTTCGCGCCGTCATTACCACGCATTTCTTGACCGTTCCGCCAGTAAGGTTGGCAAAGTCACCCAGGATCATTTTTTCCTGACCCTGCGCACCGTTTTCTGGTCAATCGTGGTGGCACTGCCCCTGCCGGTGCTATGGGCGGCGCTAGGATATGGCCTACAGAACGCCTGGCCATATCCGGTGGCGGTAGCCATCGGCGACGGGGTTATCGCCACTGTTCCGGTGCTATGGCTGGTGATGGTGAGCGCCCACTTTGCCCACCCTTGTGGGCTGTTTGTCGTCCATCTTGGTTGGCCGATACGTCGTGTGGCGCGTGCCATGCGTTATTATACCCTGTCCACCTGGCTCATCGTCCCGTTGATCATGGCGCTTATCACTTTTGACAACCTGAATGACCGTGAATTTTCCGGCACCTTGGGCCGGGTGTGTTTTGTCTTGCTGTGCGCGGCCTTAAGCCTGGTGACCAACAATCTAAAACGGGCCGGCATTCCGCTGTACCTGGATAAAAGCGGTTCCGGGGATAATGTTTTTAACCGTACACTGTGGAATCTGCTGTTTTGCGCGCCGCTGGTGGCAGCCTTGGCCGCCTGCCTGGGTCATTTGACCACGGCACAGGCTCTGCTGGCCCGTCTGGAAACCTCAGTGGCCATTTGGTTTTTCCTGCTGGTCATTTACCATATCATCCGTCGTTGGATGTTTATCCAGCGACGGCGCATTGCCTTTGACCGAGCCAAACAGCGACGGGCGGAGATGCTTGCCCAGCGGGCACGCAATGAAGATGAGTTATCACTCTCCCAGGTAAACGACGCCGCCGCCGAAGTGGATGAGCCCATCGTCGATTTGGATGTGATCAGCGCTCAATCCCTACGACTGGTGCGTTCACTTTTGACGCTCGTTGCTTTTATTTCAGTGATTTTACTCTGGTCGGAGATCCATTCGGCATTCGGTTTTCTCGAAAACATCCAGCTATGGGATGTCAGTTCGACGGTTAAGGGGGTGGCGGGTATTCACACCATCTCTCTCGCCTCGGTGTTGATCGCAGTGATGGCGCTGATTATTACCACCCAACTGGTGCGTAATCTGCCAGCGTTACTCGAACTGGCGCTGCTGCAACATTTGGATTTAACCCCCGGTACCGGTTACGCCATCACCACCATCACCAAATATGTACTGATGCTGATTGGCGGCCTGATTGGCTTTTCATGGATCGGTGTCGAATGGGCAAAATTACAGTGGCTGGTGGCAGCTCTGGGCGTCGGGTTAGGGATCGGTTTGCAGGAGATCTTTGCCAATTTTATTTCTGGCCTGATCATCTTGTTTGAAAAGCCGATTCGTATCGGCGACAGCGTGACTATCCGCGAGCACTCCGGCAATATCACCCGTATTAATACGCGGGCTACCACGATTACCGATTGGGATCATCGGGAAATCATCATGCCGAATAAAGCCTTTATCACCGAGCAATTCGTCAACTGGTCACTGTCGGATTCAGTGACCCGCATTGTGCTGACCATCCCGGCACCTGCCGACGCCAATAGTGAAGAGGTGACCTACATCCTACTGCAAGCGGCGCTACACTGCCCGCTGGTACTGGATAATCCTCCCCCCGAGGCCTACCTGGTAGATTTACAACAAGGCATCATGCTGTTTGATCTGCGGGTGCATGCGGCGGAAATGGGCCATCGCATGCCATTGCGCCATCAGGTTAACCAATTAATTCTGGAAGGCTACCGCGCGCATGGACTGGAAATGCCCTACCCACCGTTTCAGGTACGCATGACCACGGCCAAGCGCGAAACCCCGGCAACACCCCCGCAGGTTTAAGCGCGATCAACGGGGAAAGCGATAACCTCCGCCAGGCTGTCGGCCTTTAATGCCAACATCACCAGGCGGTCCACCCCCAGAGCCACGCCTGAACATGCCGGAATGCCATGTTCCAGCGCCGAGAGCAGATTTTCATCGATAGGCTGTTGTGGCAAGTTTAACGTAGCCCGCTTGCGATTATCCTGATTAAAGCGCTGGCGCTGTTCGGTGGCATCACTTAACTCACGAAAACCATTGGCCAACTCGATGCCCTTGAAATACGCTTCAAAGCGATCCGCTACCCGGTG
This sequence comes from Acerihabitans sp. TG2, assembly GCF_035013185.1. NCBI lineage: Bacteria > Pseudomonadati > Pseudomonadota > Gammaproteobacteria > Enterobacterales > Pectobacteriaceae > Acerihabitans > Acerihabitans sp. TG2. Next base: position 268,515 of record NZ_JAYGJO010000003.1, on the reverse strand, counting down.
ATCTTCGGTGCTGATTTCAGCCAACGCGGCCTGAGTTGCGGGAAAATGATAAACAAAGGTGGGTTTATCCCGGCCAATATTCGGTTCCACACCCATAGCAAACAGCAGTTGTAACAGGGTATCCCGGTCATCCATGCTGTTGGCGATGTCACCTAGGTTAAGCTTGACCGCCGCGTCACAAAGCTGCGCTTTATCGGCGGACAGCGGGTCGATCCCGATATGACGGATAAACACCTGCTGGTAGGAGACGGTTTCAGCACTGCCACAATCCAGAATTTGTTGAAGAAAATCATCCACTTCATTCATCAGGCGATACATATCGTAATGCGGCCGGTACCATTCCAGCATGGTAAACTCGGGATTATGATGTCGGCCAGACTCTTCATTGCGAAAACTGCGCCCTATTTGAAAAATGGGCCCGCTGCCGGCCGCCAATAACCGCTTCATATGGTATTCTGGGCTGGTCATCAGGTACAGTGACAATCCCTGTGCCGCGCCGGGGCCGATGAAATGCGTCTGAAAAGGAAACAAGTGGATGTCAGTGACCGTTGCCTGACTCATGGCCGGCGTTTCCACTTCCAATAACCCACGATCGCTAAAAAATCGCCTAATTTGTGTGATTACCGCGGCTCTTTTTAACAGATTGGCGATGGGGGCGCTTGGTAACCAACTTGCGATTTCGCTCATAATATTTTCTCCCGTTAAACTGGGGGTGAAGTCTACCTGTATCTTTTCTGGCAAACAAACCTTGTTGATGAGTGAATGATGCGCCCGTTCGGTTAATGAGGAAACCAGTGCTGATTGACTGGCATTTTACCGCACTTGTTCACCACACTATCACCACACTATCACCGCATTATCACCACACTATGGCGTTCACCGTAGGCAATTTACGACTACACTGGGATATATTGAGGATCTATTAGGAGTTATTATGCACATAGGGAGAACCACCGTACTGATAATATCGTCGTTATTATCACTTTCTTGTAGCGTCAGTCCGCCCTCCGGCGTCAAACCGGTGGATCATTTTGAGGTAAACCGCTATCTCGGCACCTGGTATGAGATCGCCAGATTGGATCACCGTTTTGAACGCGGGCTGGATCACGTCACGGCGAACTATAGCCCGCGGGACGATGGTGGGATCACCGTTATTAACCGGGGCTTCTCGCCGGCCAAACAACGCTGGCAGCAGAGTCAAGGCAAGGCCTACTTTTTGGCATCACCCAATGAAGGCTCGCTTAAAGTCTCGTTTTTTGGACCTTTTTATGGTGGTTATCATGTAATTGCGTTGGACCCGGACTATGGCTACGCCCTGGTGGCCGGACCTGACCGCGATTATCTTTGGATACTGGCCCGCACCAAGACCCTACCCGAAACAACGCGTGCTCAACTGGTGCAACGCGCCGCGGACCTGGGTTTTCCAGTTGAGCAGTTGATTTGGGTAAATCAGTCGTAAACCCGGCCCGGGCGGACCACATGCAAAAGTGACAGTTATTGTGCGGCGTGCTGTATAGCCTGGCCACCAGCGGAAATATCCTCGCCTGCACCATGCGTGGTATTACACGCGGTAAGTGACGATAATACCAGTACGGAAAAAAGGGCGATAATAATCTTTTTAAACATAAACTTTTCCTTTTATAGGAGAACATGACCTATAAAGCATAGTTTATATTTAGCGCATTACCTCAAAAAAATACCCCAAGCACATATTTATGTGCTTTTACTGCCCTTGGTTGGCAACATCAAGGACTGACACTACGCCGTTGTATTGCGCGTCGATAATGTCATTTACTTACGCCGCGACTGATTGCGCCGCCCAGATGCTGGATATCCTCACCAAAACCACGAGCAGTATTACAGCCGCTAAGCGTTGTCATCATTAATACCGCGATAACCATCAGTTTTAACATGAGAAGTCCCTGGGAAAACCGGCAACGTCGCGCAACGCGAGATCGCCGGTAAAGTATTATTTTATGCGCGACACATACTCACCAGAGCGGGTATCCACTTTGATGACTTCGCCAATTTGCACAAACAGCGGAACTTTAACGACTGCGCCAGTGGTCAGCGTAGCGGGTTTCCCGCCGGTACCCGCGGTGTCGCCTTTAAGGCCGGGATCGGTATCCGTGATCTCAAGCTCGACAAAGTTCGGTGGCGTCACGGCGATCGGTTGGCCGTTCCATAAGGTCAGTACACATTCCGCCTGTTCAACCAGCCATTTAGCGTTTTCGCCAACCGCTTTAACGTCGGCAGCCAGTTGCTCAAAGTTTTCATTATTCATAAAATGCCAAAACTCACCGTCGTTGTACAGGTAAGTCAGGTTTATGTCTATGACGTCAGCCGCCTCAACGGAGTCACCGGATTTAAAGGTTTTTTCAAGCACTTTACCGGAAATCAGTTTGCGGATCCTGACGCGATTGAACGCCTGGCCTTTGCCCGGTTTTACGAATTCATTATCAATGATCGCGCACGGCTCGCCGTCCTGCATGATTTTGAGACCAGAACGAAATTCATTGGTACTATAAGACGCCATGGTGGTCCTCTTAATATAAACTTGGTAAATAAGCCAAAAAAATGGCAGATATTGTAACCCGAAATACCCCGGCTAGAGAAGAATGGTTGCGTCAACTTGCCGATGTGATTACCGATCCCGTCGAACTCCTGCAGCATTTACAGCTCAGCGAACACCCAGACCTGCTGGCCGGCGCTACGGCCCGTCGTCTTTTTCCTTTACGCGTGCCAAAAGCGTTCGTGGCGCGAATGGAAATAGGCAACCCAGCCGACCCCTTGCTAAGGCAAGTCATCACCCAACGCGAAGAGTTCCAGCAAGCGCCGGGCTTTAGCACCGATCCGCTAGAGGAGCAACACAGCGTCGTACCAGGCCTACTGCATAAATACCATAATCGCGCCCTGCTGCTGGTTAAAGGGGCCTGTGCAGTGAACTGCCGCTACTGCTTTCGCCGACATTTCCCCTATCATGACAACCAGGGGACGAGAGCCAACTGGTCCATAGCCTTGGAGTATATCCGCCAACATCCGGAACTGAACGAAATAATTTTTTCCGGCGGCGATCCCCTCATGGCCAAAGACCATGAACTGGACGAGTTAATCAGCGATTTGGAGCATATCCCGCATCTCAAAACGCTGCGCATCCACACCCGTTTGCCGGTAGTCATACCCGCGCGCATCACACCGACACTGTGCCAGCGGCTGGCCAGCAGCCGGCTGCAGGTGGTTATGGTAACGCATATCAACCATGCCAACGAAATTGACCTACCGCTACAGGAGAGTATGACACAACTGCGACTGGCCCAAGTGACGTTACTCAATCAAAGCGTGCTGCTTCGCGGCATCAATGATAACGCCGATACGCTTGCCGAACTGAGCGAAACGCTGTTTTCCATCGGCATTCTGCCCTATTACCTTCATGTTTTAGACAAAGTACAGGGCGCAGCACATTATTATGTCGGTGATGACCAGGCTCGAGCCATCATGGGGCAGCTATTACTCAAGGTTTCTGGGTACTTGGTGCCTCGACTGGCGCGCGAAATCGGCGGGGAGCGCAGCAAGACCCTGCTGGATTTGGGTTTACGTCAGCAGTAGCGGATGACTCATCCAGTAATCGACCCGCCATCGTTCACGCCGCAGGTGTGTCGGCGATGCTGGTTTAACCGAGTCACTCAGTAAGCCAGCATCAGCCACCGACCTGCGGCTGGCGATCGACTACATATGACCTAGGGCAGAATCAGGCTCTACGGGCATTTAAACACCTGTCCTTGAATTTTACTGTCAAGGGGGACAAAGCTGGCTAAATAGGTCTCTTTGACCGACATCGGGCTGGAGGCATTGTATATCACGTTGCCACCCATGGCGGCCGCTTTGTTGCGCAGATCGTTGGCCGCACCACGCATGGAGCTGCCCTCCCCGCCTTGCCCCGACAACCAGTTGCTTTGCGTACCGACCACCGTGCCTACCGCATGACATTCTTTACCTGGCTGGCTATCGGTAAATTTAACCGATTGACCACCGGCGGTTAATGCATTAGTCGTGCTGCATCCCGCTAACAACAAAGTGCCTGCACAAAGACAGAACAGAAATTTGTTTCGCATCTTTTTCCTCGAATGATGATATGTCCGGCAAAAGTTTTGCTGTGCACCGAGCTCCCCTTGGGCAACCGACAGCGAAAAAACACGCGCGGTCTACCTCGCCCTATTGCTACCTGTTTATACCTTAAAAACGGAGCGGTTAATAATTTTTCGCCAAAAAAACAAAAGCCCCCGTCAAATAACGAGGGCTTTAGATACGCTATTGGCGCAAAAGGGGCATTACATCATGCCGCCCATGCCACCCATACCGCCCATACCGCCACCGGCGCCACCCATGTCGGCTTTGTCTTCACGCGGCAGATCAGTGATCATACATTCGGTCGTGATCATCAAGCTGGCGATAGAAGCCGCATACTGCAGCGCAGAACGGGTTACCTTGGTCGGATCCAGGATACCCATATCGATCATATCGCCGTATTCTTCCGTTGCCGCGTTATAACCCATGTTACCGTTGCCAGATTTCACTTTATTGGCAATAACAGAAGGTTCTTCACCGGCATTGGCCACGATCTGACGCAAAGGTGCTTCCATGGCACGACGGGCAATCTTGATACCGACGTTTTGATCTTCGTTATCGCCACGCAGTTCGGTGATGCTGTTCGCTACACGAATCAGCGCCACGCCGCCGCCGGCAACCACGCCTTCTTCAACGGCCGCACGGGTAGCATGCAGAGCATCTTCCACGCGGGCTTTTTTCTCTTTCATTTCAACTTCGGTCGCAGCGCCAACTTTAATCACTGCAACACCGCCGGCCAATTTAGCAACACGTTCCTGCAGCTTTTCACGATCGTAATCGGAGGTTGCATCAGCACGCTGTTGATTAATCTGGGCTACGCGGCCTTCGATAACAACTTTATCGCCGACACCGTCGATGATGGTGGTGGTATCTTTAGTGATGACCACACGTTTAGCCTGACCCATATCTTCCAGGGTCGCTTTTTCCAGCTCCAGACCGATTTCTTCAGAAATCACGGTAGCAGCGGTCAGTACTGCGATATCCTGCAGCATGGCTTTACGACGGTCGCCGAAACCAGGCGCTTTCACGGCCGCAACTTTAACGATACCACGCATGGTGTTAACCACCAGGGTAGCCAGTGCTTCGCCTTCAACATCTTCAGCGATGATCAGCAGCGGTTTGCTTGCTTTGGCAACGGCTTCCAGGATCGGCAACATTTCGCGGATATTGGAGATTTTTTTATCAGCCAACAGGATAAACGGGCTTTCGAGTTCAATCGTGCCGGTTTCCGGTTTGTTGATGAAATAAGGGGAAAGGTAACCACGGTCAAACTGCATACCTTCAACCACATCAAGCTCGTCGATCAGGCCAGTGCCTTCTTCAACGGTGATGACGCCTTCTTTACCCACTTTGCCCATGGCCTCAGCGATGAGTTTACCCACGGTTTCGTCGGAGTTGGCGGAGATGGTGCCTACCTGAGCAATGGCTTTCGAGTCGGAGCAAGGCTGGGACAAGGTCTTAAGCTCTTCAACTGCAGCAATGATTGCTTTGTCGATACCGCGTTTCAAATCCATCGGGTTCATGCCAGCGGCAACGGCCTTTAGGCCTTCGTTGACGATGGATTGAGCGATAACGGTGGCGGTAGTGGTACCGTCGCCCGCAGCGTCATTGGCTTTAGAAGCCACTTCTTTAAGCATCTGCGCGCCCATGTTTTCGAACTTGTCTTCCAGTTCGATTTCACGTGCGACGGAAACGCCGTCTTTGGTAATGACCGGTGCGCCGAATGATTTATCTAAAATTACGTTACGACCTTTAGGGCCCAGGGTAACTTTAACCGCATCGGCCAGGACATTTACGCCGCGAAGCATTTTAATGCGAGCTTCGTTACCAAATTTTACGTCTTTAGCTGCCATTGGAATTTTCCCTTCAATTCGTTCAGTTCAGTTCAGATGATTTAACGCGAATTATGGCGATTTACGCCTCAACAACGGCCAGAATGTCGCTTTCCGACAAGATCAGCACTTCTTCGTTATCGATTTTTTCCACTTTCACGCCGTAACCTTCATTGAAGATCACGATGTCACCTACTTTCACATCCAGTGCAATGGTCTCACCATTATCGCCGATGCGGCCTTTGCCGACTGCCAGCACAACGCCACGCGTGGATTTACCCGCTGCGGAGCCGGTCAGTACAATGCCACCAGCCGATTTTGCTTCAACTTCTTGACGTTTGATGAAAACGCGATCATGTAATGGACGGTAGTTCATTGATAGCTCTCCTTAAGAAAGTCCGTATCTTTTTCGGGATGAATGCCGGGCATGCCTTTACGCCCTGCCTCGTGGTGATCAAGATGGGGGCGTTCAGTTACGCTTCAAGGGGGAAAAAAAGAATTTTTTTGTCTGGCAGGTTAAATTTTGCAATCATCAAATAAAATTACTTTATTATCAATTGCTTGCAAAATTTATCATCACCTGTTGATTGTTGCCTATTTTTCATCGTCGTGACGGTGCTCAATCCCATCGTGGGGAATATCCTTGCGCCTGAATTCACCTTCAAAGGTGTCGCCGTTGCTGGCTTGGTCACCCCCCCCACCCGCCGCGCCATGATAAAAACGCAGATAAGGTAACAATTTTAGCGTCAGGGAGTTTTGTACCGGCGGCAGCAATAGCAGCAGGCCAAGGACATCGGTGAAAAATCCCGGTAGCAGCAGCAGGAATCCCGCCAACAAAATAGATACGCTTTTAATCATTTCCGCTGCTGGATTTTCACCATTGGCGATTTTGATCTGCAGTTGGGTCAGAATTTTCAACCCTTGGGTACGGACCAGCGATACCCCGATGAACGACGTCAGGATAATCAGCATTAAGGTAAAAAGCACGCCAATGACATGAGATACTTGGATAAACAGGGTTATCTCGATATAGGCGACAATAAAAATCAGTAACAACGGTATCCAACGCACCGAATTCTCCTTTGGTTCAACCGGCCTGGACCATCATCTGTTCCTGGGTGGGTCGACGACGGTTTTAGGTTCCAATAGGCACACACGCCTATAATTGAAACACCTATACCCTAATGATATCGCGAAGAGACAGTTTCATCTCGACTTCTTTACCGCACTTTACATCATGCCCGGCATCGTCAGATATGGAAAATCGCTTACATAATCGTGATCAACTTAATAGTGTTAACATTTAAACAGCATATAATTATATGCAGAAGCAACAATCTAGTCTAACAAACTGGATAATGAAAATATGTTGCTATTATCCATCGACATCAGTTAAGAAAACAGCTCATTAAGGAAGTACCATGGTGAACACTATTCGTATAGAAGAAGACCTATTAGGAACACGGGAAGTTCCATTTGAAGCTTATTATGGCATCCACACCCTGCGCGCCATCGAAAACTTCTACATCAGCAACACAAAAATCAGCGATATCCCGGATTTCGTCCGGGGAATGGTGATGGTAAAAAAAGCCGCCGCGCTGGCAAACAAGGAGTTACGCACCCTGCCCCATGATATCGCCGACATCATCGTTGCTGCGTGTGACGAAGTCTTGAACAAAGGTCGTTGCCTGGACCAATTCCCCGTGGATGTGTTCCAGGGTGGGGCCGGGACCTCGGTGAATATGAACACCAATGAAGTGCTCGCCAACCTGGGCTTGGAACTGATGGGCCACGGCAAAGGAGAATATCAATTTCTTAGCCCCAACGATCACCTGAACAAATGCCAGTCAACCAATGATGTCTACCCCACGGGATTTCGCATCGCGGTGTATACCGCCATTCTGAAATTAGTGGAAGCGGTTGACCAGCTTAGCAAAGGTTTTGAAAACAAGGCACTGGAATTCGCCACGGTGTTAAAAATGGGCCGTACCCAATTACAGGACGCGGTACCCATGACGCTAGGCCAGGAGTTCCATGCCTTCACTGTGCTGCTAAAAGAAGAAAACAAAAACCTGCTGCGCACTGCCGAATTGTTGCTGGAAGTCAATCTGGGCGCCACCGCGATCGGCACCCGTCTCAATACCCCTGACGGTTATCAAGTGCTGGCGGTACAAAAGCTGGCCGAGATAACCAACCTGCCCCTACTGCCGGCTGAAGATTTGATCGAGGCGACCTCGGACTGCGGCGCCTATGTAATGGTGCATAGCGCCTTAAAACGACTGGCGGTGAAACTGTCGAAGATCTGCAACGATCTGCGCCTGCTCTCCTCAGGCCCCCGCGCCGGCCTGAATGAAATTAATCTGCCGCAGCTACAGGCCGGGTCATCCATCATGCCTGCCAAGGTCAATCCGGTGATCCCGGAAGTGGTTAATCAAGTTTGCTTCAAGGTCATCGGCAACGACACCTGCATCACCATGGCGGCAGAAGCCGGACAATTGCAGTTAAACGTCATGGAGCCAGTGATAGGACAAGCCATGTTTGAATCGGTGCATATTCTGACCAATGCCTGTTATAACCTGCTGGACAAATGCATCAATGGCATTACCGCCAATCGTGAGGTGTGTGAGGCCTATGTGTTTAATTCTATCGGCATCATCACCTACCTTAATCCCTTTATCGGCCACCACAATGGCGATATTGTCGGTAAAATCTGCGCTGAAACGGGCAAAAGCGTGCGCGAGGTGGTGCTGGAGCGGGGCTTGTTGACACCAACGGAACTCGATGACATTTTTTCACTGGAAAATTTGATGCACCCGACCTATAAGGCCGTACGTTATAGCGATGAAAAAGGGCAGTTATAGTCCCTGCCGGCTCCGAATGTTCAGCGTCTGTGACGGGGCCGGCCCTCTTCTGCCGTGATGGCCGAGGTAGGATGCTTTGATTGCTGTTGCCAGCGTGCCACACGGGTTATACTGCCGTTCGGCGTTATACCGCGAGGTTGTTATGGCAGCTAAATTTCCCGCAGCAAAACCAGTATCCTTACCCTCTTCCAGTGCCGGTGCGTCTGCCGAAAATGGCATTATCGTGGTGTTATGCACTGCACCTGATGTTGCCACCGCGCAAACGTTAGCCGGCACATTGTTAAACGAGAAACTTGCCGCCTGTGTCACTTTACTGCCTGCAGCGACCTCCTTTTATCTCTGGGAAGGCAAACTCGAGCAGGAAGATGAAGTGCAAATGCTGATAAAAAGCCACGTCAGGCATCAGCAGGATCTGATTGCTTGCATTAAACGACACCACCCCTATCAAACACCGGAGCTACTGGTATTACCCGTTCAGGGTGGCGATCCAGACTATCTATCATGGCTAAGCGCATCCTTACACTGATCCTTCTGGCATGGCTGGGACTCGGCCTGGCCCCTGTCCCGGCAGCCGCTGCATTGTTCGACAATTCGGCTAGCTCCACCTTTTTGCCGGTAGATCGGGCGTTCAGTTTCGATTTTTTGCAGCAAGGACCCGAGCTGCAGCTCAGTTGGCAAATACACCCCGGCTATTACCTGTATCGTCAGCAGCTCAAACTGGAAGCGGTTAACGCGACCCTTGATGACCTGTCGTTGCCACCCGGAACCGCTCATCACGACGAATTTTTTGGCGATACCCAGGTATACGCAACCCCGTTGCACCTCAATGTTCCTTTGCGTCAGGCGGGGCAAGGCGCCATGCTACGGGTCACGTATCAAGGCTGCGCCGAAGCCGGTTTTTGCTACCCACCGGAAACCAAGGAAATCCCGTTATCAGCAGTGGCCCTTGCAACAGCGCTGCCTCAGGCCGATGCAACTGACAACGGCACCGTTCACCCGGGCAACACCGGTATGCCCTTTACCCCGCTGTGGGCGTTGCTGATTGGCATCGGCATTGCGTTTACCCCCTGCGTGCTGCCAATGTATCCGCTGATTGCCAGCATTATCCTCGGTGGCGGCACCCGCGTGGTGGGCTCTGGTCGCGTGCTGGCCCTGGCGCTGGTCTACGTGCAAGGTATGGCGATAACCTACACCCTGCTTGGCATGGCGGTGGCCGCCGCCGGCCTGCAATTCCAGGCGGCGTTACAACAACCCGCGGTGCTCATTGGGCTGTCGATACTGTTTATCATGCTCGCGCTGTCCATGTTTGGTTTATTCACCCTTCAACTGCCCTCGGCCCTGCAAACCCGGCTAACGCTATGGAGTAACCAACAACGCGGCGGGTCGTTCCCTGGTGTCTTTATCATGGGCGCACTGGCCGGCCTGTTTTGCTCGCCATGTACCACCGCACCGCTGAGCGCCATTTTGCTCTATATCGCCCAAAGCGGTAATCTGGCCATTGGCGGTATCACGCTGTATCTCTATGCGCTGGGCATGGGCATTCCATTGGTGGCGGTGGCACTGTTCGGCCATCGGCTATTGCCGCGCAGCGGTCCGTGGATGCAGCTGGTCAAAGAAGGCTTTGGTTTTGTGATCCTGGCGCTACCGGTGTTCCTGCTGGAACGCATTCTGGGCGATACCTGGGGTCTGCGGCTGTGGAGCATGCTGGCGGTGGCGTTTTTAGGCTGGGCTTTCCTGCTCAGTCTGCACGGCGCGTATCGAGGCAGTCGGATAGTGCAGATTATCCTGCTGGCCACCATGTTGGTCGCCACCCGACCACTACAGGATTGGGCCTTTGCATCGCCGGACGGCACCGTTTCGGCGGCTATAGCCCAAGGCCCGGCGTTTGTCCCGATCACCCGCGTGGCGGACATCGGCGACGCCTTGCAGCGCACGCCCGATAAACCGGTGATGCTGGATCTCTACGCCGACTGGTGCGTGGCCTGTAAGGAATTTGAAAAATATACTTTTACCGCCGATAGTGTGCAACACAGCATGGGTAAACTGACGTTGTTGCAGGCGGACGTCACGCAGAATTCGCCGACGCAGAAGGCATTATTGAGCCAACTGCAGGTTCTGGGATTACCCACCATCTTGTTTTTTGACCGTCAGGGACGGGAAATTCCTGATTCACGGGTAACCGGCTTTATGAACGCCGATGCGTTTAGTGGTCATTTGCAAAAAATTATCCATTAACGACCCCAGGGAGCAGCCATAACCCGCATTGAGGAGGCATACGTGCAGCGCGAACAAGTACTTGATTATGCGTTGAACCTTTTGGAGCAAAAAGGTTTTACCCTGGTCTCATTGGAGATGCTTGCCAGCGAGCTGAAGCTTGATCAGGCCGAGTTGCAGCTATTGTGGCCAGATCGCGAGGCATTGCTTTATGATTGCCTGCACTACCATGGCGAACAGGTGGACAGTTGGCGCAGACAGTTGTTGCTGGACGATACGCTTGACCCGCAGCAGAAATTACTGGCCCGCTACCAGGTGCTCGATGAGCATGTGCGGCAGCAACGTTACCCGGGCTGTCTGTTTGTCGCAGCCTGCAGTTTCTTTCCCGCCGCAGAACATCCGATTCACCAGTTGGCCGAGCAGCAAAAACAGGCGTCCTACAACTACACGCGTGCACTGCTGGCCCAGTTGGACGCCGACGATCCTACCATGGTGGCCCAGCAGATGGAGTTGATACTGGAAGGCTGTCTCAGCAGGCTGCTGGTGAAACACCAACTGCAGGATGTCGCGGTGGCACGCCGCCTGGCAGAGGACATTCTGCGGTTGTCCCTGTGTCGCAAAAACGGCGCATTAACCTAAGGAAAAGCGCGTTTTGCCTGAAAAGACAGCAATTGAGTGGGGTTTCGCATATTTCGCGGATAAATCCATTGACGAAATGCGGCCAATACGGTTTAATGCGGCGCGTTGCCCGGATAGCTCAGTCGGTAGAGCAGGGGATTGAAAATCCCCGTGTCCTTGGTTCGATTCCGAGTCCGGGCACCATTTTTGAAAAAACAGATTTAAAAAAACCAGCCTAATGGCTGGTTTTTTGCTTTCTGGCGTACGGACTCTCCATCGAACCGGGTTCGATGAATGAAGTGCCCCTCACATGGCTCTAGGCTGCATATCGCTATTGCGAAATGTGATAAATGTCAATAAGTTGTATAACCTGTCTAGCAGTTGATAAGTTAGTTTCACTGGTTAATACGCAGCGTTATGTACGCCACTGTGATATCTGGGATCTACGCTGGCTGAAGCAGCAGGGAGCGATGGTACGTACTGACTGGGTACGCAATAAAGTGGCCGATTATTCCATTGACGATTACCCAGAAAAACTGACTACTATGCTGGGGCGCCTATCAGATATCATTAAAGGCGATGCTTTCCGTAACGAAATGGCGCGCTTTATCCCTCAGGACGTGCAGGAACGCACGCTGCATAAAGAGAAGTTCTTCGTGTTTTTAACGGCGGAAATCACTGGATTATTGCAGCAGGTACAACGGGATTTTCAGAGTAATTCTGCGCCAGAGTTTTGAAAATCATGACAGGGAAAGGCGACGATACTCAAAGGAATCGAACCAGCGTATCGAACCGAGAATGTTTTTAAACAATCAAACCCATTATTTTGATTTAAAATGTAGAAGAAACCCGCACCGTTAAACACATCGCCACTTCATGGCACACCAGCAGTCTCAGGCTCTGGTCGGAGAACCATGCGGATAAAATGCTGACTTGCCTGAAGCGCTATGCCTTCTTTGACATTGGCTCAATGGACATCGGGGAGATCGAAACACAGCATCTGACGCAGCCAATCAAATGTATTGAGGACATGAATAAAGACAAAAGCCCGGTGTTTATCCGTTTGGCGCTGGGGCTCAATCTGCATGTTTTTCTGTGCTCAAGCGAGTGGCGCTTCGCCGTCACGGAACTGCTTGGGGGAACAGCCGACGATGCGGCTGAACGCCGAGCTGAAGGCGCTTGAGGACTGAAATCCGACCTGTAGGGCAATCTCACCTATCGTGGATGCACTCGACCGCAGCGCATCCTTCGCAAGTGCCATCCTCCACTGCTGCAGGTACTCGATGACGCCGATCCCCATGATGGCGCTGAACCGATGGGCGAAGCCGGATCGCGAAAGGGCGCAGAGGCGTGCCAGCGTATTCACGGACCATGGATGCGACGGTTTCTCGTGTATTGAGGTGATAGCGAGCGCCACCTTGGGGTCGGCCAGTCCTGCAAGCAGCCCGGTCTGCTGTGGATCCATATCGAACGCAACCCTTCGCAGCGCTTCGAGCAATATCAGTTCCATGAGGCGCCCGACGAAAAATTGGCTCCCCAAGTGTTGAGACCGGCTTTCCTCCTCATTCATCGTGAGTAGCGCCTTCAGATGTCCTGAGGATCGTGGCTCACCCGCATTCAACATGATGACGTGAGGAAGCATGCCCATCAGGAGCGCCTCGTTGGCAATGTCGAAGACGAACCGTCCACCGCGCACAACTGTGGGCTTTCCTGTCACGTCACCATCGCCGAGGCTCATGTGTAAGAGTCCGGTTGCTGCGATAATGTCATCGCTGTCGACCGGTGACGCACTGTGATCTGAGGCCAGGGTAAAGGGTGTGGATGTCCGCACGAAGGCGAAGTCATGTTCCCGCAGTAGGAGCGGATCGGCATCGGGCCGCAGAAGAGTGCATTCGCCGCGCTCGACCCAGCAGAACAACAGGTCGTCGCGCTGGCGAAAACTCACGCCCCATCGCCCATGTGCATCAATGCGAGCCCACAGCGTCGTTTTCGGTCGAAGCAGACGGATCAACCCTGAAAGAGGATCGCCTTGATATTGGACGATTGATAAACGATTTTGGTCTTTCAATTATCGACTGTGCTCCGACAAACGCCTAGTGTAGTTAAACCAAAATAGCGCAACGGAGTTTATCATGACAGTGAATATTCAAGAGCTTTGGGCAACGTATTCCAACGCCTGGCGCGAGGTCTCTTCGCAAGAGCGTGGCCGCCTTCTTAAGTCAAGTGTTGCCGATGACGTCACATTCACAGCACCGGGCACGAGCGGTCGTGGCGTCGCAGACCTGATAAGCATGCTGGAGGAATTCCAGCGCACCTATCCAGGAGCGTACTTCGATACGACCGTTCTGATCGTTCAGAACAACCAGTTGCTTGCAACCTGGTCGATGCTCGACCGGACCGGCGCGGTGATCCTCAACGGCAACAGCTACGCCCGATGGGGTGAAGGGGAACGTATCGTCCATCTGGCCGGCTTCTGGCAGCCTTGATGCAATCGTCGACATAATGATGCGCTACTCGTGCGGCGGCGTACGCGGCCGCCAGCACAACGTCAGTACGATTTAAAGAAACCAGCCTCACGGCTGGTTTTTGGCTTTTAGGGCATGGCGTATTCCTGAACCCTATTTAATTCCTCTATAAATTTCACCCCCTGCGCGGTACGTACCCAGCGCGGTGCCCGGAGTTCCTCAGTGAAATACACCACCAAATCGAACAGTAACCCGGCAAGAATGGGCTCCATCTCTGGCGATAATGTCCCTTCCGACAACAACTGCGCCAGAGTCTGGCTGTACCCGCAGAGCAGATCGGCATCGGGCTCAAAGCAAGGTGAAGTCATGGGCCGCTCATCCACGGTCAGGCTGTCAATCAGATGAGGCGGGATGGGGTCGTCCAAGGTGGGGAGCAACTGTGCCAAGCAATCGGTAAGCCGAAGGCAGAGTGCTTGGCGCTGCGCCGGATCGTCGCTTTGTAGCAACGCGTCGGCCAGATTTTCACAATGGCCGGCCAGAACGGTGAAATCGGTGGTTGAATCGAATGGGATGGACAGTAATGCGTGAGTATAAGTGGGGATAGTAGCCATAGGCAGCCTCCAGTGAGTAAACAAAAAAGACGCAGACGCGCCATATGTCGTCAGTGAAGTTATGCAGGAGGCTAATCCCGGCGCTTGATTTTGCAAGCGCAGCTAAAAAATACCGTTAACGACAACGCGTTGCAAGGGTTTTTACCACAGTAAACATGGCGTAACGCTAATCTGGAATGCGTCTTGCAAAAACATGCGGGCACGCATGTGATCATGACGTATCCGTTCGGCAGCGAAGGATGCTATGTGTCGGTTTTCTGGCGTTATGCGTGGCGTAATGTTCAGTTCTTCATCCCACGCAAATGTAGCCGATAAGCATTTGGCGTTCAGTCACGGGCGTCAGTCATGTTGCACGGAGGAACTCATTTTGCCGGTGCAACGGCTTTACACTCCGGTGAAAGGCGTTTCATATCGTGTCCCCATGACCTCATTAGAATTTTTGATGGGGGTGACATGTATGCTGACACTAGGGGGTGTTGAGCGCCAATCAGATTTATTCTGAGGATTGTCCACAATAGATGTCCGTCTGTTGATAGATGGGCATCTACGTTATCTGCTCATATCAATTTTGGGCAGACGGTCCGAGGTGGACGCTTACAGTTGTTACGCCAGTCGGTGGGTTACCATAAACAGAGCTCCTTCTAAATGAGACGGAGCTCTAACCTACCCATCCTGGGGCTCATATAAAAGACCGTGCTGGCTTTACTCTTACAGTAAATATGGCTAATCAGCTATAAAAAAAGGCTCCCAAGGGAGCCTTTTCCTTTTCTAAATCAATTAGATAAGTTTAGTCACTATCTGTCCGTTCTGCTCAGCCTGCTTTTTGGCTTGCATAAAACGCTGAATCATAGCCTGCTTCGTTTTACGAATGGCTGCATAATCGATTTGAGTTTTCATGTTCTCAGTATTCCGTTCGTATAACATAACATGCCCCCTCAATGTGTACTCTCAGGTTCTTGGATTTGGCATGAGTTTTAACAACTCTAGCATAGATCTTGTTCAGTTGTGGGGAATATGCGTGAAACGTCAAAATTTGGACAGCTTCAGCTATTCTCAGTATGATGTCGACTAGTGTACTGTAAAGGTATCTTCTTTCTAAGTGATCCTACCCAGCAATAACGGACACCGCCCTAATCGAGGTTCTTTCGTTCATCGTGTCCCGGGCTTAGCCAACCATTAGCACTGACTTCTCTCAAAACCGTCAACGCCGAACGACCCAATTGGCGGCCCAGGGCCCGATAGCGCATCCCGCATGCAAGCCCACGTGAAATCGACTCGCGCTCAAGCATCGACAGGGCCCCGGGACGGCGAGTCCTTCGCCGAGGTACCACGCCACCATGGTATAGAAGATACGAGTAAACCGTCGCGGGTAGTTTGGCAATATCTCGGGCAATGACGCTCATCGACGTCCCCTTTCGCCATAGTTGCCAGATCTGGGACTTTCTTTCCGTAGTCATGGCACAGTGAATACTGACCATTTCACACCTCCACCAATCGAATATCAATCGAATATCAATAGAGTGTTGCAGTGACCATCTGAATCCACATCTGTTAAAAATGGAGGGATTACCCTGCCATCTAAAATTGATCGTTTATTCGCAGTGCCTGAAATTATTATGACGTATTCTAATGCTGCATTATAAATAAAACACAGATACAATTAACGTCGCAAAAAGCAACACTGTACTTTTTTATAAAAAACCATTAACTGTAAGGCCAATGGCTATTTATTAAATTATTTTAATTTTTTCAAAGCTCGGGCAATTCTTATTGCCGCTTCCTGCGCATTATCTGCCGTAAGCATGGAATAGGATAATCGCAATGAGTTCTTTTGCGGATTGTGCGCGAAAAATACTTCTCCTGGTACAAAAACAACGTTTTCTTTAATACACTCCTGCAGAAGCTGTGACGCATCGATATTTTCAGCAAGGTGGCACCACAGGAACATTCCGCCAGAAGGCGTATTCCAGGTCATGTCATTGCCCATATATTCATGCAGCGCCTGCATCAGATAGTCGCGTCGATCCTTATAGGTCGCTTTCAACATCTCCACCCTTTCGTTGATCCTTCCGGACTCAAGATAATGGGCAGCAATACTCTGATTCAGCGTGGAAGTATGCAGATCCAGCGCCTGTTTGGCGATCACCGCTGCCATATGGAAATGTTCCGGTACGGCCAGCCAGCCCAGTCTTAATCCCGGAGAGAAGATTTTTGAAAAGCTGGACATGTAACAGACGTTATGATCTTTGCCAAAGAGGCTTTGTGCTATAGAAAATATTGAAGGGACCGGGCTGCCGCTGAATCGCAGATGCCCATAAGGATCATCTTCTATAATAACAACCTGATACTGTTGTGATAGTTTAGCAATTTCAATGCGATGTTCGTAACTGATTGTATTACCGGTGGGATTGGCAAAGTTTGGCGTCAGGTAAACCATTTTTACCCCACCTGCGGCCATCTCTTTTTTTAGCAGGCCCAGATCAATGCCTTCTGAATTATATTCTAGCTCGACTACGCTGGCATCGGTATAGCCAAAAAGCTGCAGCGCAGGCAGCCAGATAGGTTGGGCGTTCGACAAATACTTTATCGCCCTTTTCAAGGAAAATGCGACTCAAAAGATCGATAGCCTGTTGCGACCCGTTAGTAATAATAATGCTTTTTGCATCAATATCCAGATTATGCGCCCTGTTCCAGCGAGAAAGCTGCTCGCGCAGATGTTCCTCTCCCTCAGTAACGCTATACTGGAATAAATTCCTGTGCTCGCGGGATAAAATATCCCTGAGAATAGTATCAATACCTTCCACATCGATAAGATCTGTTGCGGGTATGCCGCCAGCAAGCGATATAACACCGGGGATTTTGCTGAATTTCAGCGATTCCCTGACTGCGGAAGATTTGATACCAGCGGACTTTTTAGAAAGCATGGCTAACTCCCAATGTAAATTATATTTTTAATTACCGTTTTATCTTACTGTTAAATTTCTGTAACTACAATAATGTGATAGCCATAACGGCGCTGTAATCCTTATTTTTTCAAAAAGGCAGGAAAGCCACCTACAACAAAGCAGGCGGCTTTTTTATGTTTTGCAACGGCTGGCATAAAGCTTAAATGCACTGGTTAGTTCAAACCTTATTTATAAAAACAAGGTTTTTGACGATAACAACTGGGTATAGATTTTATCTTCTCTTCGCTCAGTCGGGTGTAGCTGATAATATTAATTTCTTCCGAAATTCTGGTAAAAATGCCTGCCAGTCCCAGAATAATTTCGTCCCATTTGTCCGATTCAAAGTAAGCATCAACTCTTGGCCATATTGACGCGTACCGGTCTTCTATAGTCTATAACCTTGGTTTATACCCCGTAGTGTGTTGCGTTTTTGAGCATTATCATGAGGGGTTCGCCGCCTTGTGCGGCTTAACCTGTGAGGAATTATCGAGCTGTCTAATCGCAGGGACCAGGCTGGCGCCTAAAGTGGCGATGACTACTGCCATCGCTGAAACCAAAAGCACATGACTACTACCATAAGCTATTGCCAGCGGTCCGGCGACCAGTTCACCGAAGGGAATGGCCACAAACGAACCCACCGCATCATAGGCGTATACGCGAGCCAGTTTTTCCTGCGGAATATGAGTTTGTAGCGAATGAGACCAGGACACGCCGAAGAGGCCAAACGTAACGCCAGCAATAAAAAAAGCGGCAATAAGCCACGATGCCGAAACAAGCTGACTAAGCATAAAAATTGGCACTGCGCAAAGTGCAACCAGCATTACACCAATAAATAGATCGCGGCGTGGACGCCATCTCAGGGCGAGGAACGAACCTGCGATCAGGCCAACACTTTGCGCAGCAACAATAATCCCCCAATGGGTTCGCCCAAAAGAGGCATCAGCAATTACAGGGCCGAGTACCATCACCACGCCACTAAATGCAGCATTGATAATGGTAAACTGGACGACAATCGACCATACCCAAGCTCGGCTGGCGAATTCTTTCCACCCTTCTTTTAAGTCCTGCAGGATATTACCTGGTGATGGACATGCTGTGATTGACGTAACGCGAATGAAGAGGTAAAGCGGCGCAGAGACTGCGAAGCCCATCGCATCAATTGCCAGCCCCCAACCTGGTCCGAAAGAACTGGTCAGGATCCCACCTAGCGAAGCACCGATCACCGTACCACTATAAATACCGAGCTGGATTAATGCGTTGGCTTCACGCAAATTTTGCGCGGGAACAGTCTGGGGAACCAGCGCAGAGGATGCAGGTAATGCGATGCCGGCTGCCGCTCCATTCAGGGCGCCGAGTAATGCCAGACTCATCACCGTTGCTGAACCATCCAGCACAGACCATGCGACTATAGCTTGCGAAACTGCCGCAATAACTGAGGAGGAGACTAACACCCGGCTACGAGAGTAACGGTCCGCTAATACGCCACCGATCAACAAGAATGCAACATTAAAGATGGAACGGGACGCAACGACAATACCTAAGTCAGAAACAGACCCGCCAATATCAAGTACAGCAAACGCCAGTGCAATCGGTGCAATACCATTACCCAGAACGGTAAGCAGGCGCGCAAAAAACAGGTGACGAAAGGGGGTGAAGTGAAAAACGCGAACTTTTTTATTATCCGTATTCATTGTGACAATGGCTTCTGGGTTAGAGGTTCTACTTTAGAATACCTGCGTTTCAATAATACTTGAGCATAAGCTGGCGCTTGCACAAAATCATGCAGTTTCGATGCAGACGGACATAACGTCCGTGTCATGCCCTTAGTCGTCGATTTTCCTCACTGTGGGCGGTTTGGCGCCAGGGTCAGGAGCGCAAAGCGGGGAGACAAAATACCAGCGTGTGTTAATCAATGAGGAACAGATCACATTGCTGCAAACCGGGGAAATATATTGCTCCCCTGAGAAGGGAGCAGGTTATTAGATCGGCAAGCAAATCAGCGCATCACTTTGCCGTTCAGGCGGTGGTATTGATATTCCGTCCGATCGCCGGGTTAGCCGGTAACTGTGGGATTGATTCGATGATACTGGCTGCCGTGGACTGCTGGTTATCCAGTGTCTTTTTTAGCAGTAGGGTGTTCACCTGATTACTGAGATCCTGGCTATTAAGACTGGTTGCCAGTGACACAATTTGCGATACATCCATTTTTGCTCTCCCGTTCAATATACCAAAAAGGAACTGATTACGGTTTGGAACCGAGCTTTAAATGTTTATCGGCATTTTCGGGAACAACTTTAGCGGTAAATGGTGCCGTTTTCGCTCTAATATGTAACGACATTCAGATCATCGTAGGCGGCAGTCGTCATGAAGATAGCGGAGATTGCCATGGTCTGAGGGCGTTATCGATCAGGTCTTGCCCGTATTGTTCCGTCAAGGGTGCAAACCGCAGCAGCAACCGATAATAAACAGGGGCAAAAATGGCGTCGACGAGCAATTCCGCGTTGACATGCGCGGGAAATTCTCCGCTTACCTTGCCCCTTTCGATGTCGGCGATGGTGGAGGCGCGTCTGACACTGATGTGACGATCATAGAGTTCATGCAAAATCGACGGGTCGCTCTGACCCTCGGCGATCAGGTCAGCCATCACCTTGCCGAACGGCCCGTTAAAGGCGACGATGAGAAGGCGCATCTTGGCGCGGATCACCGCCTCCGATGTCGAGGCATGGGGCACCTCCCGCTTGGCGACGAGACGTTCGTGGAACATGGCGAAGATGAGCGCCGCCTTGGACGGCCACCACTTGTAGAGGGTTGGTTTTCCTACGCCCGCACGCTTGGCGATGGCCTCCATAGTCAGGTCGCGTACCGAGCGTTCCTGCAACAGCGTATAGACCGCATCGATAATCGCGGCATGGGAGTCGGCTGCGTTGTTGCGCGGGCGGCCGGGCCGCTTTTGTGTCGTCGGCGATGCGTTCATGCGACTTATCTTAACGGAACGGAACCTAAATTGACAGCCATTGTGGTTTAATATAGGATACGAAACGTAACGTAAATTATATTTATTTCACCACGACGGGACTGACCAACATGCAAACAGCTGCCCAATCATCGGCCCGCAACCCCGCAATTGTTGAGCATCCGCTCACGCCCGAAGACCAAAACGCCATCGCTGCCCTGCGCGCGATAGTCGAACCCAATAAGGGGACGCTCGAAGGGATTTCTGCGCGCAGCCCCTTCGATGCGATCATGGAGCGCGTTGCGCCGGCTGAGGGCGTGGCATACCGCCCTGACGTTATTGGCGGCATATCCGGTTGGTGGTGCCTGCCCAATGAGGCGCAACCGCGACAGGCCATTCTCCACCTGCACGGTGGCTGGTTCAACTGGGGTTCGGCGCAAGCGTTCAGACACCTCGTCGGACATATCGCCCGGCGGGCGGGCGTCGACGCTTTTGTGCCGGACTATCGCCTTGCGCCCGAGCACCCGTTTCCGGCCGCCATCGACGACGCGCTCGCCTCTTACCACGGGCTGCTTGAGCGGGGGGTGAACCGGATCGCGTTGACCGGAGACTCGGCAGGCGGGAATCTGGCGTTGGTGCTGCTGTCACTCGCCACGGCTCAGGCATCTGCAGATCGTCCCGCTCCGGCGGGAGCCGTGGTTCTATCCCCGGTGACGGATCTGACGCTGAGCGGGAAAAGCTGGCAAACCCGGGCGGCGGCTGACCCCTATTTTACCCTGTCGCAAGCGCGCCAACTCGCCCGTTCCTACATCGGCAACCGCGATCCGTCCGAGCCCCTGATCTCGCCGCTTTACGGCACGCTCTCCGGACTGCCACCGCTGCGCGTGCATGTCGGCGATGCCGAGGTGCTGCTGGACGATTCGCTGCGTTACGTCGGGCGGGCCATCGATGCCGGGGTCGATGCCGCGGCGGAGGTGTGGAACGGCATGCCACATGGTTTTCTGGCGGGCGTGGGCCGACTGGCTGCCGCCGATCAGGCGCTAGAGGCGATGGGGACCTTCCTCTCGGCGCGGCTGGACGCCAGTCAGGTGAAGTGATCAACCACATTCACAAACAGCAAAAGAGAACATCATGCAAATCACCGACAATACGATACTCGTTACAGGGGGCAGTTCCGGCATCGGCCAGGCCCTGGCCGAGGCCCTTCATCGCCTCAACAATCAGGTCATCATCGCCGGGCGGCGGCAATCGGCGCTGGACAAAGTGACCGCCGCCAATCCCGGGATGCAGTCGACGCTGCTCGACATGGAAGATGCCGCCACATTCCCCGCCTTCGCAGCGACCATGGCGGCGCGCTTTCCGACCCTCAATGTTCTGGTCAATAATGCCGGCATCCAGCAGCCGGAAAATCTGCTGAGTCCATTGGAAAATTGGGCTGCGATGGAAGCGATGGTCACGACCAATCTGCTTGGCCCCATGCGCCTGACGAGCGTCATGTTGCCGCTTCTTCTGCGCCATAAGCTATCGACGGTGATCAATGTGACCTCCTCACTGGCCTTTGTTCCCGGCGTGGGCGTCCCGACCTACTGCGCGACGAAGGCCGCCATGCATTCCTACACCCAGTCCCTGCGGCGGCAGCTCGGGCAAACCAGCGTCAGTGTCATCGAAATCATCCCGCCTTACGTTCAGACCAATCTGGGACCGGGCCATGGGACTGACCCCCGCGCCATGCCGCTTGCCGATTTCATCACGGAGACGATGGCCATCTTGCGTGACAATCCCGAGGCGACAGAGGTCGTCGTCGAACGAAGCAAGCCGCTTCGATTCGCCGCCGAACAGGGCCGATATGACGCTATGTTCAAGGGACTGAACGAGGCTATGTGGTCGGCATAAAAACACCCTGGAGGTGCAAGCCTGTTGCATGTTCCGCAGTTCACGTCGTGTGCGGCGCGCTGGCGTTGTTGGATCACGAAGCGGTTCTGACGACGGACGATCCACGCCATCGGTGGGCTCCCGGCAGTACAACCGGTTCTGAGTTGATGGCATCGGCAACAATAATCGACTCGTTGTGGACATCTAATCCGACATACAACGTGCTATTGTTGTTCATGCTGACCTCCGTGAGGGAAATGCCGGGGTGCGGCTCATGCCCACCCATGCGGCTCTGGCAGTGATGTTAACCCGCGTTAAATACTTCACGCCAAGCCAGCACCTGTCTCACGGAAAGTCATACTGTCTTACAATGGGGTAGTGAGCCCAACCAACGAAAATTCTGACTTTTGAACCCTGACTGTGTTGCACAGCTTGAGGATCCAATTCATATAATCCTGCTACTTATGTTTAACCCGCCATTCTGATGGATTAAGACCGGTTATTTTGCGGAATTCGCGGTTAAAGTTGGATTTAGTCTGAAAACCTGACGAATACATTGCTTCGGTTACTGAATTGCCGGACTCCAGTCTGCGGCATGCCTCCGAGACACGGAATTCATTAACATATTGTGAGACATTTTTACTCCGTATTCGGTTTATCGCAACTGATATCTGCCTGGAGGGAATACACGCTCGCCGGGCAAGTCTTGAAAGCGTTAAATCAGGATCGAGGTATAACTTTTCCTTACACAGTAAACTGTCAATATGGGACATCACAGATTCATCCTGTGAGAGTTTCTGGTCCGGTGAACTGACTTTTTCTTTACTGCCGGAGGATGGAACATGATTTTTTGCCCGCGCAACGACCGGGGCTGTCAGACCAGTTAACAGGAGGCTGAGAATATTTCCACCACTTATAATGAAAGCAGCATGTTCTCCTCTGTTCCATTCAAAATTCAGCAATACAGACAGGTCAAAGAGCGCACTCATGCTGAGCGACACAGCTGCTATCAAAAGAGCACGCTGTACCGGAACAGACTCATTCAAGCGACTTTCATTCAGGCGATCAGGGCCCTGCAGGTACAAATCAATTAAAGCAGCAGCGTGCGCGATGAAAATGATTATCAGTGCTGCGTCAATCAGCTGAGATCTGATGAATAAAAGCGTAATAATCAAGGGTGGAAAGACGAAACCTACCCAGGCCGGAATTCTGTAAGTTCTCTGGTCATCAGTCAGCTTGTAAAAGCTAGCCAGTACAAGAGGTGGTATCGCTGCTGCGGTAACAGGGAGAATGTATCTCAGTTCTGTAATACCGTATCCCCATCGGAGACCTAATAAGACCGCCTGCAGAATCGTCATGCCAAGGAGAGCCAGAAAAGCGGGACTAATCCTTCGCCAGCTCAGTGTTTTCAGCAGCGCCATCAGGTTCATGAACAGCAAGAGTGCGACAACAAAAGGCAGGGGCACGTAAACCATAATAAGGACATCTCCTGATGAGCAAGCCACTGTCATGTACTGAATCGCGATCAAGAACGACCTGAAACGCGTTTCAGGTCTCATCTGACGGCTGTGAGCGTATTTAATGATGTTACCCGATTTTCCTCAATTTACGGAGTGAGGATGAAATCCTCATAGCTAATCATATGGTTAAATACGCGCGTTTATTATTCATCTTTCTTGTAATGACATGCCTCCTGGTTACCAGGATTACCAACGCAGGTAGTCAGACAGGTGTCCGTTATATATCCTTATTTTCACAAGAACGGGGACGCAACCTTGATGTGACTGTATGGTATCCTGCCAGCGCCGGAGGAGAAAAGATCATGACCGGGGATACCCCATTATTTACCGGCACACCTTCCGCGCTGAATGCGCCAGTTGCCAGTGGACGGTTTCCTCTTATCCTGCTGTCACATGGGGCGGGGCTGGGAGGTAATGCGCAAGCAGTCAGTTGGCTTGCCGCCCCCCTGGCTGAGAATGGTTTTATCGTAGCGGCACCGACCCATCCACAAAATACAGGCCCGCAAAGATCCGCCGCGGTAACCATGAGACTCTGGCTGAGACCGGCTGATCTGTCTGAAACATTAAACAGAATTAATGAAGATGTACTAATACGTGAGCATCTGCGCCCGGGTAGTGTTGGCGTGTTGGGACTTTCAATGGGGGGAAGTACCGCTATTTCGATTGCTGGGGGCAGGATCCAGCCCAAACTCCTCGCTGACTATTGTGATGACGAATTGCACAATATTTCTCTCTGTGAGTGGATTAGATTAAGCGGAGTAAATCTGCACAAAATGGTACCCGAAAATTCCGGCAATGATTACCGTGATAAGCGCATCCGTTTCGCCATGGCTATTGATCCGGCCCCTGCCGACATTTTTGATTTAAAAAGCCTGTCGAAAATCAGTATTCCAGTCCATATCATAAATCTTGGCAGAGCAGAAAAAATTCCCTCTACAGCCAGGGCGGAAAAATTAGCAAAGCTCATCCCGGCCGGACGCTATACACTTATAAGTGATGCTAGTCACTTCAGCATGTTTGGTGAATGCCGGCCTGGTGCAGAAACCGTGCTAAAGGCTGCTCATATCGACGATCCGGTATGCACTGACGGTGGAGAACGTTCACGACATGACATCCACCAACAGTTAATACGAATGGTAAATTCTTTTTTCAAGCATGAACTTACACCCGATGAGTAAGTAAACATAATTTACAGTGATCTGGCAGGAGTTAAGTGTTCACTTTGTCCATTCTCTCACGTATATTTTTTGCCATTAGTCTGGCAACCGTGGATGGGTTAACGCTGAAAAGACGCGCAGCATCAGTTGCTGTTTCCTGCCCGGGACTTACCAGCATAATGATCTCCCGCTGCTGCTGTGAAGTCAGTTTGGGACGCGCCCTCTGGTACGTCCCTGCTGTCGCGCATTCTCCAGCCCGCTGTGGGTCCGTTCCCAGATCATTGCCCGCTAAAATTGGTTGTGTATCCAATATTGTGATTTACCTTATAAAAGGTAATGCTCACGTTCAATCCACTGAGTGTAAAGTTTGCCCGTGATGTGCCAGAGCCAGCGTTGCTGCTTTTTGTTAACCACAAATGACCACATTTCATCGACTTCACAAATGAGCTGGATTTGCAGGTTAGCAAGAGGAAACGTGGTTACACCGCGTGGCGAAAGTTTTTTAGTGTGCACATCATCGCATTAATGCTGATATGCAGTGCTCGAACAGTATCGCGGATACCGGCATTGTTCATAGCAATGTCGACAATTTGCGCCTTCATTCCAGGGAGGCAAGCACGGTATTCGTACTCCAGTTGGAAGCTCCGGCAGCAGGACTGGCAGCGGTAGCGCTGATGCCCGTGACTTCCTAGACCGTGCTTTTTAACCGGCGCTGCCTGCTCACAAAATGGGCATTTCATATCAACCGTGTTCATCAAAACCCCTCAGATAAATGTGAGGATTTTACTTGATAATCACCAAATTGAATACATAACCAACCATTCCGCTGGTTGCAATTTCATCATTGTCGAGATTTTCAAGCTCAACGATGTCTTCCTCAATGGAATCACGCCGTGTGTAAAACACACCTCCTTTGCTTACTTTTCTCAGCGGTCGAGCAATAAGCCACCATACAATTGATTATTTTTATATCAATTATCAATAAATACACTTTAGAAAAAAGGCGTTTTTTCCCAGTAGTAGCAAGGGTTTTCATCATCTGTCTCACTATAAAACCATTGCACCAATACTTCTTGTTCGTCATGGTTCAGTGCCTAAATTGTGGTTACAAATCAGGAATAAACCCACCTTCCCGCAAAACCTTAATCACCCCACGAATCAGATACGAATGTGAAAACTTCGCCGTATAATATTCAAAAGCAGAACTGGGAACAGGGGCGGAGAAGCCGTTATGTTGGAAAAAATGACTGATACCAGAGAAAAGAGAGCGTTGTTCAGTGAATCAAGGATTGTCTTTCTTGGCGAAGCAATACACGGAGTGGCTGAGTTTACTCGATTCCGACTGGCTGTAGCCCGGCGTTTTTTCTGTGAAAATAGCATATTACTGTTTGAGGCTGACAGTACAGGCATGCTGCTTTCTCATCAGCGCAGGGAAACCGCATATCTTCGTCTGAAAAACTTCCCGCGCGTAATGCGTACGCAAGAAATTCTACAGCTATTGACATGGGGCATCGACAGGCAGCTCCCTTGTCTCGGTATCGATTGTATTCCCCGCCACGATTTGACTGATTTCCCACCGACCTGGCAGCAGCAACGTCGCCACGAAGTGGCTGAGTATCTCGAGATGAAGTCGTCAACGGATTATTTTGAACAACGTGATGCCAGGATGGCGGACAATGTGCTTATTGCCGCGATGAATTACCCGGAACATCGTATGCTGATTATGTTGCACAATCTGCATATTAAACGACAAGGTAGCCGAGAAAATAACGGTCTGCGGTTACGTTCTGTGCGTGAATACCTTGAGAAAATCATACCTGAACAAAGTCATTCCATAGCCCAGCTCGCACGCGGTGGCAGAGCACTGCATAATGATTTAACACCGTTTAATTTTCAGATCGATGATCCGCTGTCGCTGGAAATGCATCTCGATGTTGTTAGCCACACCCTTTTCCCCGCGTCTCGCATCCCTCCCGATTGTGTGGCATGGCACCATGCATTTGAACGCGAAACATTGCCCGTACGAGAACAGTATGAAGGCTGTCTTGTTTACGGACGCGTACACATTCCCAGGCTGGTATGAGGAATAAGTGTGACAGGAGTTAAAGCTTGGGGTGGACGCCCATTTCATCACTACACATTGAGTGGTTTCATTGGTTGCTAGATCCACCGCATGTGGTGCTCTGGACGATGGCCGCTACCGTCAAAAATGTGGCAAAATGGGGTTGTTGCGAAATATTGCAGTATTTTGTCATAAAGCTATTATATTCAGTGGGTAAAGTACGTCGCTGAATGCTGATTACAAAGTGACGCTAACATGAACGACGTCGAACATTGCCCAAGAGGACTCCTTTTAGTACTTGCGATCACGCAAGTTATTGGATGGGGAACCATCGGTTTTCCTGCGGTGATGGGCAGTGAAATTTCTAATAGTCTTGCGTTAAGCTTAACAACCATCTTTAGTGGCACTTCAATATTTTTCGTCACCATGGGACTATGCTCAATATTTTTACCCAAAGCCTTGACCCGCGTAAAAGTAAATAAAGTTATGGCGTCTGGTTCAGCATTAGCATCAATTTCATTTATATTTTTTTCAGTGTCTAATGGCCCATTTACCTATTTTTCAAGTTGGACATTACTGGGTATTGCCGGCGCAGCAACGCTATCAACGCCCGCGTATATTTTATTAAATAATGTAGCGGGTAAAAATGCAAAGAAATCCATCAGCGCAATAATGCTCATGACCGGGCTTTCTAATAGCATCTTCTGGCCGTTGACTTCTTTCCTATCTCATGAAATTGGCTGGCGAAACACCTGTCTAGTTTATGCTGGACTTTTGGCCATGGTGTGTATCCCACTCTATTTACTTACTGTCTTCGTAAAATGTAAAGAGGGGGAAAATGATGATCAATACATTCATCATCAATCTTCATATTCAACGCCTCGCAAATCTATATTTACACTGATTGCCCTAGCCATTAGCGCAAATGCTTTTGTCACTTTTGGTTTTGCTGCTGTATTAGTCGAACTTTTGAAACATGAAGGAATTCCCGCCGCAAAGGCTGTGTTTTTCTCATCATGTTTAGGGATAATTCAGGTTACAGCAAGATCTATTGATTATGTTGGTGGACGCAGTTGGGATGGTCTAACGACTGGGGTTTTTTCGACACTTGCTATTCTTTTTGCTCTGCTATTGCTTCTAGTTGGAAACGGGATTAGCTGGACAATAGTCGCATTCATCTTTATTTATGGCCTTGGTAGCGGCGCTTTTGCTGTCTCACGCGCGACTATTCCGCTGGTATTTTTTGATAAAGAAGAATTTTCAAAAGCTTTATCTCATATTGCGTTACCCATCAATCTTATATCAGCAGTTGCGCCTCCTATTCTAGTCAATATTCTCACGAATTCAGGCAGTAAAAACGTTATTATTTTATCACTGGCATTTTCTTCATTTTCCCTATTTGTTTTATTACTTCTCAACCGACAAAAACGCATTGAATAACATGTTAAAAACTCATGGGATTAGAATTACCTATAATACATTTTTCCCGAAAAACGATAACGATGATGAGTAGAAACCTCTATTTTCATTGACTCGCTTACCAATATAGGTTATTCGGGTGAAAGAGAGCAGCCAACGCATCGGCAAATTGAAAGATCGCGGATAGCATGACGCTCTCGGTACCACTTCTTTGTAAAAACGGCGCTTTCCCCTGCCATGCAGCCACAAATTTCATTAGCAATGGACGACTTAACCCTTCCGGTTCGTGGTGCGCTTAAAACCGATCATAAAATCGGGCATCAGATCGATGCGTGAGCTAACCAAAAAGATTATTGCCCTCTTTATTATACGTTTTTGCCATCCCGGAGATTGCTGAAGCCCATAATGCAGGAATCAACAGTGTAACGAGGGGCATTTCCATTATAAACGGCCTTTATCAACATTACGTGTTTTTGATACGCAAATGGCAAATTTACGCGTTCAGAACACCGTAATAATGTCATTAATATAAAAATGGCATAATAATGAAGGTGTCGATAACTAGGATATATCCCCGTAAAAATCGATATCTTATAACAACTCTATATTGCAGCCGTGGTGATACACCGTTTCAGCAGATCATTCTCTTTGCCTCTTATACGCTAATACAGCTTGTGCAGGTTGCACATTTTTGCTTTCGTTTCCTGACATCGGTATATCCTCAAAGCCCAGCAACAGCGTCAATACAAAAGAGAGCACCACAGCAAGCACCATTACCCCGAAGACCCAGACGATAGACATCGGATTGGCGGGATCAAAGAACTGTACGCTGGTGAAAAGCCCCGGCGCCGCCATTGAATGACTCGCCAGCCCTACCGCACCCGCCACGCCACCGCACACAAAACCACTGATTACCGACGCGATAAGTGGGCGTTTCAAACGGATGGCCACACCATAAAGTGCAGGTTCCGAAATCCCCGCCACAATCGCGGAAGCCGCTGCGGCAAGGGCCGTCTGGCGTAGCGCGGAATTTTTAGTTCGCCATGCCACCGCGAGAGATGAGCCACCGAGCGACAGGTTTGCACCGATTTCCGATGGCATAACCATGCTCTCGGTCCCGGTTGTGGCAATGGTCTGAATAATGGTTGGCGTGAACACACGGTGCATACCGGTCATGACCAACAGCGGCCAAATCCCACCCATAATTGCCACGGACAACCAGCCAAGATAGCGATGAATGGTGTAGACCAACGCGGAAATGGCGGTACCGATCCAGATCCCTAACGGGCCAATTAGCACGATGGCGATAGGGGCTGCGATCAATACGATCAACATCGGTTTGAGGAAGTTTTTTGTCACCGCTGGGGTGATTTTATCAACCCAGCGTTCAATGTAGGAAAGCAGCCAGGTCATCACCAGCGCGGGGACCACCGTGTAGGAATATTTTACCGCCGTGACAGAAATTCCCATAAATTCGACGTGTTGACCTTGTGCGGCTTTGGCCATGAGATCCATAAAGCTGGGATGAATCAATACACCGGCAATGGCAATCGCCAGCGACATATTCGTTTTGAATTTTACCGCTGCGGATGCTGCAACCATCACCGGCAGAAAAAAGAACGCGCCGTCGCCAATAGCATTAAGAATAATCAGTGTCGCCGAGGTGCTGGTAAGAACGCCGGTCATAGTGAAAACCATAGCGAGCAGTTTCACCATCGAACCGCCGATAATCGCTGGGATCAGCGGTGACATGGTACCGATCAACGCATCCAGAATGCCCGCACCAATGCCTTTCAGGGTGATTTTATTTTTCCCCGGTAGGGGGTGTTGCGCAACGGCATTTTCTGGCAACAGCTTGAGCACTTCGGCATAAGCCTGTGAAACCGTATTGCCGATGATCACCTGGCATTGGTTGTTGTTTTTTACCACGCCCAGCACGCCGCTGATGGATTTCAGTTTTCCTGAATCTACCGCCGAAT
Organism: Acerihabitans sp. TG2; assembly: GCF_035013185.1. NCBI lineage: Bacteria > Pseudomonadati > Pseudomonadota > Gammaproteobacteria > Enterobacterales > Pectobacteriaceae > Acerihabitans > Acerihabitans sp. TG2. Next base: position 237,882 of record NZ_JAYGJO010000003.1, on the reverse strand, counting down.
CATCATTAATAACAAAGCGTAAGCGCGTCATACAATGGGTGACTGCGGCAATGTTATTTGCCCCGCCGAGGGCATCGATTATTGATCGTGATAATGCCGCATAATTTTTAGACATAAATAAAATCCTATTAAGTAGGAATCCGGTTCTATAATAAATACTGATCCCAATAGTGTTGTGATCCACCATGTCCGGACAGTAAATTAGACCTATTTTCAGCTAATACGGGTGACATAGCCGTGTTATAGCTATGGGGGTCTGATATTGGCGCGTTATAACGCATCAGGCAGTCGCCCACGTATTTATTGGCCACCCCGATATTCAGGCAACCTATTGTTGGCATTCATGACGGCGAAATAAATCCAACGTTCACCGATCAAAATGAAGGTCATGTCACTTACCCAGGCCTGATTTTGGCATTGTGGGTTAAATTGCCGGTTATCGATTTATTGTGCAGGTTAACCCAAATCTGCCCCATTGCTCGCAATCACCGTCTTATACCAATAAAACGATTTCTTTCTTTTTCTTTCCAATGTGCCATTGCCGCTGTCGTTTCGATCAACGTAGACGAAACCGTAGCGTTTGCTCATTTCGCCGGTGGAGGCGGAAACCAGATCGATGCAGCCCCACGAGGTGTAACCGATCACCGGGATTCCGTCGGTGATGGCTTCGCCCATCGCGTTGATATGCTCACGCAGGTAGTTGATACGGTAATCGTCGACGATTTCACCTTGCGGGTTGATGTCGTCTTTCGCGCCTAGGCCGTTTTCCACCAGGAATAACGGTTTCTGGTAGCGGTCGTACATCATATTCATCGTGATACGCAGGCCCAATGGGTCAATGCCCCAACCCCATTCGCTGACTTCAATATATGGATTTTTCAATGAGTTGACGACATTGACCGCACGGCTGTTATTGCCGTTCATGTCCGCCGAGGCACAGCGTGAAGCGTAATAACTAAAGGAGACGAAATCGACGGTATTCTTGAGGATCTCGTCATCCCCAGGCGCTTTGTCGAGGGTAATGCCCTTCTCGGCAAAAACGCGTTTGGTGTAGCACGGATAAGCACCGCGCGCCTGCACGTCGATAAAAAACAGATTTTCGCGGTCTTTTTGCAGCGCCGCCCAGACGTCTTCCGGTTTGCAGGTCCTCGGGTAGAAATTCCCGCCTGCCAGCATGCAGCCGACCTGGTTCTTCGGGTTCACGTCGTGAGCTATTTTCGTCGCCAGCGCGCTGGCGATCAGCTCGTGATGCACAGCCTGATATTTTACTTGTTCCTGATTTTCACCCTTTTCGAATACCAAACCGGCACCGGAGAATGGGCTATGCAGCAGGATGTTGATCTCGTTGAAGGTCAGCCAGTATTTCACCAGCCCGTCAAAAGCGTCAAAACAGGTTCGCGCATAACGGGTGAAAAATTCGATCATTTTGCGGTTGCGCCATGAACCGTATTCGACCACCAGATACATCGGCACGTCGAAGTGGCACAGCGTTACCAGCGGTTCGATGCCGTACTTTTTACATTCGGCAAACACGTCACGGTAGAACGCGATACCCTCGGCGTTCGGCGTCAGTTCGTCACCGTTCGGATAAAGGCGGCTCCAGGCGATCGAGGTTCTGAACACGGTGAACCCCATTTCTGCCATTAGTGCGATGTCTTCTTTATAACGATGGTAAAAATCAATCGCCTGATGGTTCGGATAGAACTCATCGTCTTTGAGCGTGAAACGCTTTTCCTGACCGAGTTTAACCGCCAAACGATGTTCGCCGTGCGGGATCATATCGACCGTTGCCAAGCCCTTTCCACCGTCGAAACACGCGCCTTCGGCCTGGTTGGCGGCAATCGCGCCACCCCATAAGAAACCGTCGGGGAATGATGATGCAGCCATCTAAAAATCCTCTTTGATACGTTCTTTAATAAATATCTACAACGTGTTGCGAAATGGCAAAGGGTATGGAAATCGCGGCATCTGTCGCCTTGCCACCTTTGGAATGCGCTGTCTCGACCGGAATATTTTCAAAGCCGAGCGATAACGTGGTCCCAGACGGTATTATCATGGCGTCGACATTTGACGGTGATATTGCTGTAAAATACGCAGGCATGAATAAAAATATTTATAATTCATATCGTTATAGATTACTCGGTTGCCTATAAGCCTGTCCTGTCGTTGTTTTTGTTTTCTTACTGAAACGGTGAGTAACCGGTTTCACACGATAATGTGTGTATATTTTTATAATTTCAATAATTAATTTCAACGCTGATTCATTTTTGTGATGGCTATCAATATGCGGATACATTGCATGTCGGCATCTTCGGAAAACTCACAAAATGTGTAGAATGACGTATCATTTTCCTTTTAGGTATGCGTGATGTCGACAATGCAGGAAGTGGCGTCCAGAGCAGGTGTCTCAAAAGCCACGGTTTCACGCGTGCTTTCGGGCAAAGGTTATGTCAGCCAGGAAACGAAGGATCTGGTTTTTCAGGCTATCGAAGAAACGGGATATCGCCCGAATTTACTGGCACGTAATCTGGCGACCAGCACATCCAAGTGTATCGGGCTGGTGGTAACCAATACGTTGTACCATGGTAATTATTTTAGTGAGCTCATTTCTCAGGCGGCCAAAAAACTGGATGCTAACGGGCGTAAGCTGATTCTGGTGGATGGGAAAAACAGCGTCGCAGAGGAACAGGAAGCTATTGAGTTTCTGCATGATTTAGGTTGCGATGGGATCATTATTTATCCCCGTTTTTTATCCATCGATAAAATGGACGCTATCATCGATAAATATAAAATACCGGTAATGGTGGTGAACCGAAAACTGAGAAAGCATCTGAGTCATTGTATTTATTGTGATCATAAAGGATCGAGTTTTAATGCCACCAAAGCGTTAATTGAACGTGGTCACCATGACATTGCGTTTATTACCGGTTCTATGGATTCCCCGACGGCCATTGAACGCTGTTCCGGTTATAAAGAGGCATTGACAGCCTATGCTTTACCGGTGAAGGAAGCGCTGATCGTTCAAGGTAAATGGTCATCGGCCAGCGGTGCAGCCGCAGTTGAAACGCTTCTCGCGGGCAATCAGCAGTTCAGCGCTATTCTTGCCAGTAACGACGAAATGGCGATCGGTGCAATAAAAAAACTCAACGACGCTGGTATAACAGTGCCTGCTGACGTCTCGGTGATCGGGTTTGATAATATTCCGGCCGCTCCGTTTCTTATTCCAGCACTATCCAGCGTGAAAGATCCCGTCAGCGATATGGTAAGCGAAGTGATTAATCAGATTATTTCGATGCTCGATGGTGGATATTTGTCCAAGCAGAACCCCTTTACATCAGATCTTATTCTACGGGATTCGGTCATTAATGGGCCGCAGTTTTCTTCGCAGAATATCATCTGAGTACACGATAATTTGCCGGCATAAGCGCCGCACGGGTCGTCGGTGGCAAATTCAAACGCTGGATAAGGCAATGCAACTTTTGCTGACCTGTGGCCACTCATGCGACAGAACCGCCAATCTCATTAAACCCTAGCGGTATGGTAAGTACTGACGGTATGGTATTTTTTAATCCATTCCTCTGAACAAATCACGTTACGAGCCGCCAATGAATGAACTTGTTTTTCACCGCTACCACGGGTTAGGTAACGACTATCTGGTTTGTCAGCGCCACGTGGCGGATCGCCTGACCCATCAGCAGATACAACGCCTATGTGACCGTCATTATGGGCTGGGTTCCGATGGTTTACTTATTGATGTTGAGGGTTTGGCTATTCCGACGTTACGTATAGTCAATCCTGATGGATCTGAGGCAGAAAAGAGTGGTAACGGTCTGCGCATCTATGCCCGCTATTTATTTGATATAGGCCGAGTATCACATTTGCCATTTCAGGTGAATACCCTCGGTGGTCAGGTACGCTGTGAAGTGACAGCAGGCGCGCATCAAGTCATCGTTGATATGGGGCACGCTACTTTCACACCGTCGGCATTACCTGCTTTGGTGGCGGGTGAAGAGGCACTGACATTACCCCTGCTGATTGACGGCCATAAGCTGAGTGCAACCCTGGTGTCGATGGGTAACCCACACTGCGTTATACAGGTGAAGACGTTGGATCTTGCTTTGGTGAAGGCCCTCGGCGGGAAAATAGAAACGTTGCCCATCTTCCCTAAACGCACGAATGTCCAGTTTGTGGAAGTTCAGGATCGCAACAATCTCAGGATTGGCATATGGGAGCGCGGTGCGGGTTACACATTGGCGTCGGGTAGCAGCAGTTGCGCCGCCGCCAGTGCGATGCGTAAGCGAGGATTGGTTGATGACAACGTTACCGTGCATATGCCTGGTGGGAAGCTGGTCATCAGTTTCAGTGCTCATTTCCAGGTCAGAATGTGCGGCCCAGTGCAGAAAATCGCAACATCGATACTCGACGAAGAGTGTTTTTTTGATATGCCATCAACCTAATCTATCGCTGATGTTGAGCCGATCGCGATACGCATCGGCTGGACGTGGGCTGCTCAGGGGATAACCGTCATAACCAACCGCTACTGGCGACCCGTTCTGGTCAATGTCACTCACCCTGGGCGTAGCGGGAACGCGGGATAGACTCATTTTTCAGCGTTTTTTATGCACATTTTGCAGATACATGGGCTTTGTTGAATAACTCGACTTTTGGCCGCCATCAGGATCAGAGTTCAATATTCCTGAAGATATCGCGCTATCCCGTGGCTACACCACAGTTCAACATCACTCACTGGAATACTGACCACACGGCGCCCATCAATCGCGGCTCGCTGACATTCTGGCTTGATGTGTGAGTGATCGACAGCACCGTTCGGCGGCTAAATACCTTAATCTTTATAACGTTTCGTTTATTTTTTTCTTCTATATCGCGTGCTATTTTTAGCCATGCCTTCGCATGGTTAATTTTTTTTAATGAAAAATACACCGGATAAGGGCAATCCTGTGGCGCTGGCAGACAGCCGGCGGCAAGACCCCGAGTGCTCGCTCAGACAGCCTGAGGATCAGGCGATCCCCCCTCTGGGTAGTGAACGTAGGCCCAAGGTTTGCGGGGTAGACCTCCTTTTGTCATGAGCCACATCATTTAGGGAAAGAAAGATGCGTATTCAGGACTCTATTCTTGCTGGCAGTAAATTACCGATCCACAACCATTATCAGCTAAGACTGCCCAAACTTGAGTCCCAGCAACCAGGGGTGGGGATTTCGGTTCTCAGATTCTCGGGTGTTGAAGCCATCAGCACCCTTTTGCGTTACGAGATTGAATTTACCAGCGCGACCAAAGATATCCCCGCGCAACACCTTATCAACTACTCCGCCCAGTTTCTGATGTACCCCGACGGCAAGCCGTGGGAATCCGTCAAACCGCGCATTCTGCCTGGCGTTATCACCCAGTTTCGCCAGTACGGCACCTCAGCTGATGAAACCCGTTATGCGGTGACACTTGAACACCGTCTGACCCGATTAACCCTCGGGGCCAACAATGCGGTGTACCAGAATGACAGTATCATCAGCATGATGGAGAACACCTTCCTGCGTTACAACATGGACCGGCTGGATTTCCGTTTTGCACTCCATGACCAGTACCCCCGCAAGCCCATCATGATCCAGTTCGGCGAGAGCGAATACGCCCATATCGCCCGCCGTCTTGCCGACAGCGGTGTGTCATATTACTTTGAGTACGACGAAGAGAATAATTGTGACGTGATGGTGCTGGCCGATAATGCTTACGCCTGGGTAAATAAGGGGGCCATTCCATTTCGTCATCCGGCCGGATTGTTTGACGGTGGGTTGGAGTCGGTCTGGGAGATGTCGACCAGCCGCAAGGCCATCCCAAAACAGGTGCGGGTGAACGACGACTATTACCCGCACGCACAAAGCGACATGATGGCGGTGGCGCAAACCAATCCCGATTATCCCGCGCTGGTTGCCGAAGATTATCGTTGGGGTGAGTATTACCCCGAACCAGGCAAAGAATACAGCAGTGAGCCCGGTCAGGGCATGTGGTATGCCAAACGTCGGCAAGAACGTTACCTGACCGAGCAAATCACCCTGGAAGGCAAATCCAACTGCATGACCTTGCGCCCCGGCATGGTCATCACCACCCCGGGCAAGGACTGGCCGGAAGCCCCGGACGGCCTGCTGATTGTCTCCACCGAATCAAAAAGCATCGCGCGCGACAGCGCCTATATGATCACCTTTACCGCCGTGCCATATCATTCACCGCATCCGTATCGTCCACCGTTGCTGCCGTGGCCAACCATGACCGGTACATTGCCCGCGCGTATTTCCAGTGCGCATCCTGATGAACCTTACGCGCATATCAATGCTGACGGGCTATACCGCGCGCAGTTTGGTTTTGACCGCACTGAGTGGAAGAAGGGATTCGAGAGCTGCTGGCTGCGATTGGCCAAGCCGTATGCGGGCGATACCTACGGATTCCATATGCCTCTATTGGATTCAACCGGGGTCGCCATCGGCTTTGAGGGGGGCGACGTCGACAGGCCCTACATCGCGTTTGCCCTGCACGACTCGCGTCACCCGGATCACGTGGCCTTGCCGAATCATAAACGCAACCTGATAACAACGCCGGCCCAAAACACAATCCGACTCGATGATGAGCGGGGTAAGGAGCATATCAAGATTTCCACGGTCCATTCGGGGAAAACCTGGATAGGGCTGGGGCATCTGGTCAACAGCGGCAGAAAACAACGCGGTGAAGGTTTTGAGCTGCAAACCGGCAGTTATGGCACGCTTCGCGCCGGTAAAGGGATGTTTATCACCACCGATTTACGCGGTGATCCCTCTGCCAGCCAGTTGGATATGCGTGAAGCCAAACAGCAGTTGAAAGATGCCATCACGCTGACCCGTTCCCTGCGTGATGCGGCGGAAGTGGCCAAAGCGGAACTGGCTGATTTGTCGTCACAAAAGCGATTGCTGCTGCAAGCCATTGATGACATGAAGCAGGCGGCAGTGCTGATCAGTGCCCCGGCGGGGATCGCCTTGACCACGCCGAAAACGCTGCAACTGAATGCGGAAGAAAACCTGACGTTCACCGCCCGTCAACAGGCAGATATTTCCGTCTTGAAGCGCATCACCCTGGCGGCGGGTAAAACCATCAGCCTGTTTGCGCACGAGGCGGGTATGAAGCTGTTTGCCGCCAAAGGGCAGGTTGAGCTTCAGGCGCAGAGCGATGAAATGCACCTGTCTGCCCTCAAGGATATGACCATCAGCAGCCATGCGGGCAAAACCATTATTGCCGCGAAAGATGAACTGCTGCTGACCTGTGGTGGTGCGTTTATCCGCCTCAAAGGCGGCCAGATCGAGTACGGCAGTCCGGGCAACCAGACGGTCAAGGCAACCAACTGGGTGGTTCAAGGCGCGGAAAATATGGATATCACCCACCCGACGTTTCCGCAAAGCATACCAAAGCAGGCGCTGCGTGTTCAGTTCGGTAGCTCACCACAAAGCCAGACCAAAGTGCGGGCCAATGAGCCGTACAAGCTGTATGCCAATGGTGCGCTGATTCAGCAGGGGTTGACGGATGCCGATGGCAATATCGCGATTGAGCACCAGATCCCGACGCAGAAATACACGCTGGAACTGATGAGTGGCGAACATTTCAACATCAACGTGCTCAATGAGGGGCAGGGCAAATCGGAAGATGCCATTCCTCGCAGCGGCTTCAGAGCGGTTGATCCGGGCAGCACCGAAGATGCCTCACAGCTTGGTCATCAGTGGCGTACCGTGCTCTATCACTTGCTGAACCCTACCTCCGCTGAATCAGACGACAACGCTTAACAGGATAGCAGCATGATCAAGACCACACCGCAAGACATCAACATTGTTCCAGGGGTAGATACCTGTGTGATCATAACCCCACAGTGGTTTCCTGAAGATACGGAATACCCCCCTTGTGTCGCGGCGTATGCACCGCTGATTAATGGCGAGAGCGCGTTTGGGGCCGTGGCCAGAGCAATAAAACAGGCCAAGCTCAGCATCGATATCATCACCTGGGGGTTTCAGGCATCGATGTATTTTGAGCGCGGGGGGGCAGAAAAAAACATCGGTGAGTTGCTGGAAGAGGCCGCAGCGCGAGGGGTTCAGGTCCGGGTGTTGGTATGGTTTTCCAATACTGGGCAGGCGTTGGCCGGGCCGAACTTTCCGGGGTGGCAGAGCACCCGTCACCCCGCTGGCGTCGCTCACCCACATGGCTCCACTCAGGCAATCCCTTACCCTGAATCGATCAGTTCGGTGGGCGGCCGGCTGGGTTTCGAGACCAAAGAACAGTACTTTTTTGATCAAGACTGGCATTGGCGAGCACAAACGGGAAACATCCCCAATCTGGCCATTCGCCACAGAAAAATGAAATTGATAAAAGATTTCCAGCTATTAACCAACCGCTTAGCCGATTTGCCTTACAACATCGATACCGGTCAATCGTATTCGGTGATACGCAATATTGCGCTCCAGTTTGGCCCGACGCATCACCAAAAATCGGTGCTGATTGACTATATGTCCCCTGAAGAGGCCGTTGGTTTCACCATGGGGCACAATATGCTGTCTGAATATTGGGATACCGATGCGCATAGCAGCACCAGGTTAGGCCCATCAGCAGGGCGTGATGGCGATAAAGCCTGGCAGGATATTTCCGGTTGCGTGTACGGTGAAGTGCTCAAACATCTGAATGAGAATTTTGTCCTGTCATGGGAAAAAGATACCGGTGACAGCACGCTGAAAAACCAACGTGCCAGCGTCAAAAAAGAGGTGTTCACCCCGACACAGACGATTGTCGACAAAATCAATCAACGTCTGGGGCTGAAAAATCAGGAAAAGTTGATACTCACCCTAGGGCAAATCTGTCGCACCCAGCCACAATACAATCGCTATGACATCCTTAAAGCCTATATGGAAGGTGTCCGGCGCGCACGCAAGTATATCTATATTGAAAATCAATACTTTCGTTTTGTCGAGCTGGCCGAGCAGATTAAGGCCACGGTAAAAGAATGGCAGGAATATGGCTGGACCGGCTGTTTGTATCTTTTTGTGGTGACCAACAGCTCATCAGACCCGGATATCGTCAGCGGGGGCAAACGCACCTTCGAGATGGTGAATGCCCTGGGGCGACCCGATGTGATGCCTGATTATGCAGCGAAACACCTTGAGCCGAACAATAAAGGCGAAAAACGCAAACCCGAAGATATCACCGAGGTCGACATCCCAGGGCTGAAAGTGCATATCTGCAGCTTGGTTTCACCTGACTCACCCGCGGATAACTGGCAAAGAACCTATGTACACAGCAAGCTGATGCTGATTGACGATACCTTTATGATCCAGGGCTCAGCAAATATCAATCTGCGCAGTATGACCTACGACAGCGAAATCGCCATGCTAGTACAGGATACCGATGTGTATCCCATCGTGAAACCCATCAGAACAGCGTTATGGACGTTACACACCGATGGCCAAGGGGCGGATGATAATGAGGCAGCCGCATTTGATCAGTGGGGTTGGATTATCGGTGAAAATACCAAAAAGCAGAAAAAAAAGAGGGATAAGCCGGTTGGCCGATTAATCAAATTTATTGACCATGCCACGTCGTTGCAAGATAAAGATTAGGCGGAAAAATGCGCGATTATAGAGGGTTGTTATTATTGCTTCCCTTGATACTCAACGGTTGTGACCCTCGGAGTAATAACATGCTTCAACCTGATATAACCCAAGAACAAAAGCTGGCCTTCACCTGTACCCAGGAGGCCGACCACCTGCCGCCGCTTGATCCGCAGGCGGATATCTGGTTTAAACAGGCCAGAGCGATGCAAAAAGCCAGTGGCCCGAAAGATTTTGCCGCTATCGGCGCGCTGTACCGCAAGGCGGCGCAAAAGGATCACTACAAGGCGCTGATCAACCTGCAGAATATGCTCAGAAGCGGTTTGCTGGCACCACAACCGGGGCGATCCGCCCCGCAAATGGTGCTGGCCATCACGGAGCGGCTGATCACACTCAATATCCCCGCCGGTTATTATGTTATGGGCACCCATTTACAAACCGGTTACGCGGTTAAGCGGGATCAACAAGCCGCGCTGGCCTATTTTAGAAAGGCTGCTGATTTAGGCAACCCGGAAGGGCAAAATGTGATTGGCGATTTATTTACCTCGGAATTATTGCTTCCCGATCAGCGAGACAACCCGGTGTACCGCCCCGAGATCGGCAAAGCGATGCTGGCCTGTGCCGCCAATCAGGGGAATGCGGAAGCCGCCATGAACCTGGCATGGCATTATAAAATTGCCGAAAAAAATTACCCCATGGCGGTAACCTATTATCAAGTGGCCATTAAACATGGTAGTGAACTTGCCCCTTTTATCCTGAAGGAATGCTTTTCCGGTCCACCGCCTAGTGATGAGTTAAAATATTTAGCATTACCCAACGATCCTGAGCGGGTGCGCCGCTATGGTTTGATTAAAAAAGAAATAGATCAAAATCGATTGGCCCGTTTCCCCGATATTGATAAAATTGTACCATTGCCACCGGCGCCGTTACCGGAGTGGGATGGTAGTTTTGAGTATAAAAAGGTATTAAAATAATGGAGGTTTAGCACATACCTGATGGTGTGATGGTTGAGATAATAGCCACACCCATGACAATCATCGCGGCTTATATTGGTAAACACATAGTAATGTCCTACTTAATGATCAACCACCCCGATTCAACATAATGAATTGAACGTTGTAGGTATTGGTGTATTTAGCATTACTATTGATTGCATTGTATTTATATTCTTGGCGATAGTGGCATGTAAAATATATCTATTAGCTTAATTATAGAAAGAGAATGTTCAATTAACATATTATTGCTGTTGGGTTGTAATATAACCCACCCGATCACTGGATAGAGGGTAACCCCGTTCTGCCATGACAGACGAGTAGTAATATCAGCCATATACTGGCCGCGTTGAACACTGTTAAACGGTGTTAAACAGTGTTTAACAAGATAAAGATTAGGCGGAAAAATGCGCGATTATAGAGGGTTGTTATTATTGCTTCCCTTGATACTCAACGGTTGTGACCCTCGGAGTAATAACATGCTTCAACCTGATATAAACCAAGAACAAAAGCTGGCCTTCACCTGTACCCAGGAGGCCGACCACCTGCCGCCGCTTGATCCGCAGGCGGATATCTGGTTTAAACAGGCCAGAGCGATGCAAAAAGCCAGTGGCCCGAAAGATTTTGCCGCTATCGGCGCGCTGTACCGCAAGGCGGCGCAAAAGGACCACTACAAGGCGATGATCAACCTGCAGAATATGCTCAGAAGCGGTTTGCTGGCACCACAACCGGGGCGATCCGCCCCGCAAATGGTGCTGGCCATCACGGAGCGGCTGATCACACTCAATATTCCCGCCGGTTATTACGTTATGGGCACCCATTTACAAACCGGTTACGCGGTTAAGCGGGATCAACAAGCCGCGCTGGCCTATTTTAGAAAGGCTGCTGATTTAGGCAACCCGGAAGGGCAAAATGTGGTTGGTAATCTGTTCAGATCGAGAGTGCTGATTCCCGAGCAGCGCCCAAATCCGGCGTACCGCCCCGAGATCGGCAAAGCGATGCTGGCCTGTGCCGCCAATCAGGGGAATGCGGAAGCCGCCATGAACTTGGCTGGGTATTATGCAGTTGCGGAAAAAAATTACCCTATGGCGGTAACCTATTATCAAGTGGCCATTAAACATGGTAGTGAACTTGCCCCGTTTATCCTGAAGGAATGCTTTTCCGGTCCACCGCCTAGTGATGAGTTAAAATATTTAGCATTACCCAACGATCCTGAGCGGGTGCGCCGCTATGGTTTGATTGAAAAAGAAATAGATCAAAATCGATTGGCCCGTTTCCCCGATATTGACAAAATTGTACCATTGCCACCGACGCCGTTACCGGAGTGGGATGGTTCCTTTGAATATAAAATAAAGACTAAATAATGGTATATGTAATTTATTTAATTGTTGCATTGGGTTTTATTATGTTCCCAATTGCTGTGGTGGCTCTTTTTTTATTAATTGTTTGCTATTGTGTAAAAAAAGATACCCATAAAAAAATTGTCAAGGGGATATTTTTCGTTGCCTTGGCTGCATATCTTCTTTTTGTGTTGTATTTTGTGAGATTTTAAGGACATTTTACGCAGGTATACCCTACACCATTCGTATTGCCGATCGGTGGCCAGGTATCGGTTGGTGTTTAAACACGCCAGCAAGGCCGACAGATGAGACGAACTGCGTAAACCGCAATACGATTAGCATGAGAGTTATTATGTCGGGATTGCGGGTTATATCAGCAGTGTCAATGTCAGCCAGATCCGACAACCGGTGTGTGACGATATTCCTCTGCAAGATTCATTTTTATCAAGGACGAGACAGACACGATGCGCGCATTTATTCGATTGGGCGATAAAACAGACCACGGTGGTGAGGTGATCACCGCGTCCGGCCCGCAGGTGTATGGCAAAAACGTCGCCCTGGTGGGCGATAAAGTAACCTGCCCGATCCCTGGGCATGGGGTTAACGCCATCCTGCCTGGCCAGACGCGGATTAATATCAACAATAAACTGGCCGCGTTGGACCACTTTAAAACGGAATGTGGCTGTAGAGTGATAGCCAGCTTAAGCAATGCCGGGGAACAGTCAGCATGAACTGGAGTGTTCCCCCACTGATTGATTCACCTTCGCCGTCTGCTCCCGGCATCTTACGCTGGAGCATTGGGCTGCTGGTGATGTTGGTTGCCGGTTTTTTCCTGGCAGTGTATCTGTTATCCCCGGAAGAATTACGCAACAAAAAACACCTGATGTTGGTGGCTTTTGCCGCCCCCTTGCTGATCTGGAGCCTGATCTTCGGTGGGCGACTGGTGGGTTATGGGGTGCAGTCCGCCAGGGTGAATGCCCGAAATCAGGTTGTTGCCTTGCGCCGCGTACAGTGGCAACGTTGGGCCAATCAAACGCTGAACCTGTTGGCCTGGAGCCGTCAGACCGCCCTGGGGCCGCAGGATCACGCGCTGATGGTAAGTGAACAATCGCCGGTCAATCAGGGCAATCGTCTGGTGATAAGCGAGTTCGCCGATCTGCCAGCCTGGGAAAGCCGAACGCTATTGATTGCCCGCGTATTGCACCCCATCAGCGCGTTCGGGCAAGCGCATCCCCTGACGCAACCCCTGACGCTGCTGTGGCAGGTCCCTCCCGCTGCCGCCAACGAGGCTGACTGGGGGCAACTGTTGACGCAGGAAGCCCAACGGCAATCGCTGTCCTTCACCGCGATAGCACCTTTCGCGTCGCATGATTTTTCCCAATGGCTACTGACGGCCTACGACCAGCCCCTCAACGGCCTGCTTTGCCTGGTGTTTATCGATGTCAGCGACAGGTCACCAGCCAGTGAAGAAGCCGTATCCTTGCTGATCGCTGCCGATGATCTGTGCCGCCAGGCTAACATCACCCCAAAAGCCCAGCTGCTGCGTCCGTTGCTGACACCGGCCAGTACACTGCCGCAGGCCATGACCCAACTGTGCGCGCAACAATGTGCGCCGGCTGATCTGAGTGCCGGTTGGCAGAGGGCTCAGTCCGACATAGTGCGTGACAACATCCCCGTGGCGTGCGCTGAGCTGAACATGCGCTTTCGGGCCACACAACGGTTTGACATCGACAATGCCCTGGGTTTATCGGGCATCGCTCGTCATGCCACGCAGGTCACGCTGGCGGCCGAGCACCATGGCAATAACCTGCTGTTCACCGAACATCAAGGCCAGTGCCTGGTGCAACAGTTACGCCATCCTCCAGGTGCGTCACAATGATAGGCCTTCTGGTCGTCCTTATCGTCAGTGGCATCCTGACGTTTGCAGCGCCTCATTTTTTACCCCAGTCGCTGGCCTACATGCCGGGAGAACATCTCCTGCCAGGATACCTGCTTTTCTGCATTGGCCTGGTGGTGAGTTATCTGTTGATCATCTGGCGTTCTTACCGTCGCGCGCCGACGCAACTGGACCACGAAGGGATGATTGCCCCACCGGCCCTTCTGAATGGCAATGAAGGCCCCCCGGTGGGGGGACGAGACCTCTCACCGTTAACACAGCTTCTGCGTGAGCGTTACGGCGACCATTGGCAACGTAAAATCCCCTGGTTGCTGGTCATGGGTGAGGTGGATGACGTTGAACGGGTGGCGCCGGGGCTCACCGCGCAGGGCGGGTTGTTAGTCGGTCAGGTGCTGTTACTGTGGGGCGGCTCACTGGCGAAAGGGGGGAATATGCATGACCTTCAGACAGTGCGCCGATTGCGCCGCCATCGCCCGGTGGATGCGCTGATTTGGGTCAGCCATGCAGCAAAATATACCAACGTGGTACATGCCGAGGCGGTACGGCGTGGTCATGAACAGGTACGACGTCGGTTACGCTGGGAGGCACCGGTTTATCTGCTGGACACCCGTGAGTTGGCCTGGCCACTGCCGGCCCCCCCACGGCAATTGGTCGGTGTGTTGCAGGCCAAGCGCCTGACACCAGAATCGCTGATATCCCGCCTTGAGGCACTTATTCCTGCACTGCGGGCGCAGGCCATGGCCCAGATTAACACTGACCTGGGCCCATTCCTGCTGCGCCTGTCCAGTGACCTGCAACACAGTCTGGTTTCCTGGCGCGATATTTTCACGTCATTGCTGTCGGCATATCGTCCATTACCGTTATATGGCGTCACCTTCTCACCCCCACTGAGTTTCCACGCGTATACGCCACATGAACAGGCAGACTCTCCCATCTGGCGGGAGTTGGCTAGCGGCATTCAGCGCCGCGCTGGTCGTCCTGTCGGTATCACCGCATTGGCTGTTGTCCAAGGGGCCGCTGTCGCGATGGTGGCCATCATCGCCCTGGGGGTACTGGTGTCGTGGGGCAGCAATCACCGGCTGGTCACACAGGGGGCCAACCTGGTACAACAGGCTAACGTCAGGCCTTCCGTTAGCGTCTTGTTCGCACTGCAACAGCAGATACAAACCCTGCTGACGCACCAGCAGCAGGGCGCGCCACTTTACCGTCGCGTGGGCCTGGACGTCACCGACGCGCTGTTGCCCACACTCTGGCCCGCCTACGCACAGCTTGCCCAACGCTTTATTGTCCAACCGGCGCAACTGCAGTTGAGTGCCTCGTTGACCTCGAGTTCACCGAGCTATGACCAGCTCAAAACCTACCTAATGCTGGCTCACCCGGAGAAAACCACCGCCCCTGACGCACCACCCTATTTCGCGGCGCAACTCACGGCACTGTTGCCAACGGTCCCTTCGCAAACTATCGCCTTCTTTACCCGCCAGTTTGCCCACCATCACGAATGGAAAATCACCCCGGACAGTGCACGGGTGGCCCACGCCCGCGCCGCGCTGTTGCACAGCATGAGTGGCCCGCAGGCCGAGGCGCGGCTCTATCAGCTCATTCTTGACCGTGCGGCGCTCACCTTCGGCGATCTGTCGCTGATGCAGTTGCTCGATGGACTGGATGCTGAGGGCATGTTTACCCTGGATGCCGAGGTGCCGGGCCGGTTTACCCGCCAGGCGTATGACGGCGCGGTATTCCCCGAGATTGCCACCCGGGTGACCCACCGTCAGGAGCAGATCAACTGGGTACTGGTCGAGCCGGGGGAAGCCATGGAAGCCTCGCTGCTGCCGAGTGCTTTGGGGGCCCGTTTGACGGCGCGCTATCTGGCCGACTACGCCCGCGCATGGCAGCAGACACTTAATCAGGTCAAGGCCCGTCCGGCTAACCCAGCGGTGCAACTGAGCGTGGCGGCCGACTTGAACCGTTCTCCTCAGATGGCGCTAATGAAGCAGTTGGCTTGGCAGGGGTTGGCGGGCAGTCCGAACGAAAAACACCATGAGGTCAATCCAGCCCTGCAACCAGTCTTTGGCGGCGTGGTGGCAATGGTGTCCAATCAGGCGGTGGAACACGGTATCACGCTCACCACCTGGCGGATGTGTGCGGCGAGCCTGCGTGACCAGATGCGTCACCTGTCGGCCGCGAACGGTGGTACGGCGGCCTTGTCCCAATCGGTATTTAGCGGCACACAGATTGATAATACCATCGCCGAATTGCCAGGACGCCTGCGTAACCAGTTAGGCACAGGGTGGCAGCCGATGACACAGGCGCTATTGCTGGCCCCCCTGAGCCAGAGTTGGAAAACCGTGATGATCCCCGGCGTCAAGAGGATGAACGTGCAGTGGCAAGCGGAGATTGTCGGCCCCTGGCATCAGGCGTTTGACCACACCTTCCCGTTTGTCGACAGCCGCAAAGAGGCGTCATTGCCGACACTGAATACTTTTATCAACCCGCTGACCGGCAGGATTGTACGCTTTATCAATGAACACCTGCGCGGTGTGCTGACGTACAAAAACCACCGTTGGCAGGTCGCGGACACGTTGCCCCCCGGACTGTCCGTGAACCCGCAATTTCTGACACAGCTCAACCACCTCGACCAACTGGGGCGAACGCTCAACGGAAACAGCGAGGGTATAGGTTTTCAGTTGCAGGCAGGCACGGCGCGTGACGTGGTCAAAACCGAATTGCGTATCGACGGGCAAACGCTGACATACGTTAACCAGCAGCCGTTCTGGCAGGATATGCAATGGCCGGGGGAGACCTACTACCCCAGAGCCTCGCTGATATGGACCAGCATCAGGGCCGGGGCCCGACTGTATTTCGACACCCCCGGCGTCTGGGCATTTTACCGTTTGTTGAAAAAAGCGAAAGTCACACAGGTAGACGATACGCACTATCAACTGACCTGGCGTGCTGATGATGGTTTGCAGCTCAATTACCAACTGGCGTTTACACCGGGTCACGATCCGCTCAGCCTGCTGAGCCTTGAGAATTTTCAGTTTCCCAGCCAGATTTTCCGATAACGCAGAGAACGGTGATGAAAGACGATTTCTTAAACTATTTTGACGGCGAAATGCGTTACCTGAAGGAAGCGGCGCGGGAGTTTGCCCACCAGTTCCCGGACTTGGGCCGGACACTGGGCGTGGACGGTGGCCCCGCCCAGCGCGATGCGTCCGTCGAACGGCTTTTCCAGGGCTTTGCGCTGCTGATGGCCCGACTACGCCAGAAGGTGGATGATGATATCCCGGAACTGACCGAGCCGTTGCATGCCCATCTGCTGCCGGTGGTCAACCGTACATTACCCTCAACCGCCGTGGTCGAACTGACACCTGCCACCCCGGCGTTGCATACACGGGAAGAGGTGTTGCCTGAAGGCAGCGAACTGCTCACCCAGCCGTTGGGTAGCGACCGGCAACATTGTCCGTACCGCACCACACGAGCTCTTCGCGTGCATCCTTTTACGCTGGATAACGTCACGCTGTTTACCCGCCCGAAAGGGCAGCAAGCCCTACGCCTGCGTTTCACGTTGCCCACACTCAGCGAAATTCGCCCCGCCGACTGGCAGAACCTCAGCCTGTACCTGCACGGTGACCGGGTATTGCAGTCGGCGCTGTATCTGGCGCTTAGCCGCCAGGTCAAACAGATACAGGTGTGCTTCTGGCAACAGTCGTCCGACCTCATGACAGTGGCGGCACAGTTTGTACCCCGCTGGCAGTCGGAGCACGACCCCAGCCTGTGGCCAGTGAGCGACAGCCCGGCGTTGTGCGGTGAAATCCGCCCGTGGCTGGAGTATTTCACCGGCCCGGAACGCTATTTTTTTATGCAACTGCGTGGGCTGGAGACGCTGGTGTTCCCACCGGACACCACGGCATTCGATGTCGACGTCACCCTGAGTCAACGCTGGGCGTATGATTTACCGTTACCGCCGACCGCTATCCGCATGCACTGTGTGCCGGTGATTAACCTGTTCCGCTTGCTGGCTCAACCGCTGACGGTCGAACCCACCGTAACGCGGTATCGCCTGCGGCCACACCGGTTCAGCGACGAGCACACCGAAATTTATACGGTGGATGATGTCGCGCAGGTGACCGAAGACCAGGCCGAGTTCCACTATGTGCCCTACAGCCATTTTCGCCAGAAAGGCGGCATGCTCAAGCACGACGACGCGTGGCCAGAACGTTATTACCATACCCGCCTGCAGCGAGGTGCGGCCGGGCTGAACGACACCGTGCTGATGCTCGGCGGGCGTACCCATGAAAAGAACCTGGGCCTGAAGATACGCCTGAACCTGACCTGCACCAGCGGCACCTACCCGCGCAGGGCGTTGGCGCAGGCGGTGTTTGACGGCCAGATGTCCCTCGGCAACCTGGAACTGTCCTGCCTTACCCGCACGCCTCCGGGCATGCCACACTACCCGCCGACCACTGCTTTGTACCAATGGCAGATGATGTCCCTGCTCCACCCACAGTCCATTGCCGGGCTGATGGAGACCAATGCCTTGCGCCATGCGCTCAGCTTGCTGGACTGGACGGACGTCCCCGACAATGCCCGACGCATCGCCGGTATCCAACAGGTGGACTATTCACAGTCCCACCATCCCGGCGAAGGCTGGCACGGGGTTGCCATCCGGGTCGCACTCGATGAAACACCGTTTTTCGGTCAGGGTGACGCACTGCTGTTCAGTGAACTACTCGAGCAGTTTTATACCCAGTACGCCGACATCCGCCGTTTTACCCAACTGACGGTGACGCTCAGCCCGTCCGGCACGCAATGGGCCTGGCCAGAGCGGCGCATTGAACGGATCCTGTTCTGATGAATGACACACACAACAATGATAAAATCCTGCCCGCGTTCTGGCAGGACAGCGACGGTCACGACCGGGCGCACCAGTTCAACTTCTACCGTTTCTGCCAGATAGTCGAACAGTTGTCCCCCGACAAGGCCCCGCTGGGCAGCACCTTCTCCCTCGAGCAGGATGCGGTGCGCTTTCGTCCTCATCCGGGCATGGGGTTCCCAGTCAGCACCCTCAACGCGGTGGAGACCGATCCTGACCATCCCGAGCGGCCACCGACAGTGCGCACCACCTTTATGGGGTTGTACGGCGTCGACTCGCCGCTGCCCACCGGTTATATCGACGACATCGCCCAACGGCGTGACGGGCATGAAGGGCTGGAAGCGTTTTTAGATATTTTCAACCACCGGATGATGACGCAGTTTTACCGCATCTGGCGCAAATACCACTACCCGGCCACCTTTGAGGCGGGTGGTAGCGACAAAACCTCACGTTGCCTGATGGCGTTGACCGGTATCATGAACGGCCCGAGCTCGCACTTGCTGGCCCTGTTGCAACCCCTGATGAGAACCACCCGCACGGCGGAAGGCATCGTCAGCGTGATAAAGACGCATGCCCCCCATACGCAGGTGACGGTCACACCTCACCAGATCACGAGGATGTCGGCCGGGAGCCAGCGGGCCAGATTATCACTGGCACAGCCTCAGCGGTTAGGCGATAAGCTTATCCTGGGCCGTCAGGCGAAAGAGGCGAATTACCTTATCGGTGTAGCGTTGTACACCGAAGACCCCGCCGAAGCCAAAAGCTGGTTACCGGGAGGCCCGTTGCACGAGGACGTGTTTGCGCTGTTGGGTGTCTATCTGGGTTGTGATTACGATGCCAGCCTGAAACTGACCATTCCAACGACGTTGGCCCCACTGCCACAACTGGGCAACCGTGCGCTGCTGGCGGGCTATAACGCGGTGCTGGGGCTGCGAGGCGATAACCTGGCGAAGATGCCCGCACAGGTCACCATGAATCTGGGGCGACTTCGGGGCAAAAAAAACCGGCTCAAGCCAACGACCTGAAAAAGAGATGTGCTACCAATGTCATTCTGATCCCCCCGGTGGGGCATAATTCGATTGGTATTGACAGTTTATTACCCGAAAAGAAGGCGCTTGGGTAATCAGGGAATTTAGCGAGATCGTCTACAACCGACAGCGCCATCATTCCCGACTGGGGTATCTTTCACCGGCAACTTTCGAGAAGAACGATTATCGAGCAGCGGTTTAAATATTCTTTTGTTAGATCCGATCATTGTGTCACCTGTTTGTGTGCTGAAGTGATGATATCACCTCTGTCCAGGTGGCCAAATTCACTATGCCACTCCACCACTTCATTCCAGCCCCAGTGTTGTAGGGAGATGACCGCCCGAAAACGACTTAGCCCTTATAGCAACATGCCAAATTGATAATATTTTGAATTTTTCTTTTAGTTATCTAGTGCGAAGAAACGAATTCTGACGTTGCATGCGCCGGTGGCAGGGCAAAACGCTCACGCATGCGCTTTGTCTCTTCGGCGGGGGGACGCCCAAATAATCGTTTGAATTCGCGATTAAATTGCGAAGGACTTTCATACCCTACGGCCTGGCTCGCGACAGCCGCAGTTAAGCCTTGGCGAACCATCAGCAAACGGGCCTGGTGCAGACGTGTCGATTTCACGTATTGCATGGGTGATGTCCGTGTAATGGCCTTAAAATGGCTATGAAAGGTCGGCACACTCATCCCTGCCTCTTCTGCCAGCTTGGGAAGATTTAGGGATTGCGCATAGTTGGCATGAATACGGCGTAACGCCTTGCCAATTTTTCCGAATTGACCGTGCATCGCTAACGCCGAGCGCATGACATTGCCCTGAGCGCCGGTGAGCACACGAAAATAGAGTTCTCTCACCAGCGCGGGTCCGAGTATTTCGGCATCAATTGGCTTGCTCATTGTTTCGAGGAAGCGAAGTACCGAAGCGCTTAGGGCCGCGTCCATTGGGCTGGAGATCATACTCTCGGGATTAGCCTTTGGTAATGCAACGCCCAGCCTATCTATTTGTATCAGTAATTCGGCAGCGAGTTGGAAATCCAGATGTAAATATATGGCCAGTAATGGGTGCTCTGGAGAAGCATCAGTTTCCATCACGAAGGGCACCGGTACAGAGACCACAAGATAATGCTGCTCGTCATAGACGTAAGTCTGATCGCCAAAATAACCTTTTTTTGAGCCTTGGCACACAATGACGATACCGGGATCGTAAAGAACTGGCGTGCGGGCCAGCGGGCGATCCGAACGGAGAAAACGGACACCAGGAAGTACAGTAAGGTTATAACCTTCCTGTGACGCCAATGCCAAAAGCAGGTTAGCCATATACTGCTGCTCAGAAACAAAGCCAGAAAACACTGTCGTTTTATCCCCCACAAATGACTCCTCATAGAATTAGGCAATAAAAAGAGAATATTTGGTCTAAAAAGTGAAAATTTAAGAGAATAGTATGCACATATCTCTTAACCAACGGGTGTTTTACTATGTCTCCATCCAAAATTATTTTGATCACCGGTGTCAGCAGCGGCTTTGGTCGTGCATTAGCTCAGGAAGCATTGAAAATCGGTCATCGCGTCGTGGGAACAGTGCGTAACACGTCGGCGAAGGCATCTTTCGAGGCAGTAAACCCTTCACACGCCTTCGCACGGATGCTTGATGTGACGGACTTTACATCGATCGACAATATGGTTGCTGATGTCGAGGCAAATATCGGTCCGGTTGACGTGCTGGTCAACAATGCCGGTTATGGTCATGAAGGTGTGATGGAAGAGTCTGCGTTGGATGACATGAAACGCCAGTTCGACGTAAACGTATTCGGTGCGGTAGCGATGATAAAAGCGCTGCTGCCCTATATGCGCGAACGTCGCCGCGGACATATTATCAATATCACATCAATGGGCGGATTCATTACCATGCCAGGTATTTCCTATTATTGTGGCAGTAAGTTCGCCTTGGAGGGGATTTCCGACGCTTTGAGCAAAGAACTCAACCCTTTTAATATTGCGGTAACAGCCGTTGCCCCAGGATCTTTCCGCACAGATTGGGCAGGACGATCAATGGTCAGAACCCCGCGTAAGATCCCTGATTATGACCCCTTATTTAACCCGATACGACAGGCACGGGAGGAGAAAAAGGGTAAGCAACTTGGTGATCCTGCCAAAGCAGCGCGTGCCATGCTGGCAATCATTGAGAGTGACACTCCACCGGTCCATTTATTATTGGGAAGCGATGCACTCGATCTGGTGCGCGATAAACTGAACGCTTATCGCGCAGAAATCGATGTTTGGGAAGCTCTAACGCGTTCAACCGACGGTTAAGAAATGTAGGCCGGCTTGCCATTGCCCCCAAACAATGGCAAGAATGACGTCATGTCGCGGATCCCGCAGGATTGTCTTGGCGCCTGCAGGGGGGAGAGTTAAGGTTGTCAGCGTTTGTTCACCGGCAGCATAAAACCCGCAAAAAACGCCGACAATTCGTCAAAGGCCTGCAGCGGCAGGATATGAGCGACATACTGATCGGGACGGACTACCACAACAGCGCCCGATGCACGATTGATGCCCCGCACGGAAAAAATATCACTGCCCGACCTCAGGTCAGGGCAGAATATTTTTTCATAATCAATCAATCCGTATTGACCTTTCTGGGGGAACAAACAGGGTGACAGTTGATCCAATTTCAGCCCGCTGGCCGCTTGCTGGAAAATGACCCGAACGTCAAATACATCATCACAATCACCGCCGGGTGGAGTGAAACGATTAAGCGGAGAGCGACTATCCTCACTAAGAAATACGCAAAGCTGATTGACGGCTGACGACGCCTGATAAGGATCCTCATCAGCGGCAAAAATAAATATACGCCAGCGGGCATCGCTTTTAATGACATGACCAAGCTGTACCGGTTTGATATCCGCCAGACGCAGAACCGGGGCCGAGTGGAAACGGCTGCCGATGATGAATCCGCAAGCGAGCTCCTGCCAGGTGGTTATGCCGGTCAGTCTGGAGGGCTGATACGTTACCGACATCCCCGCCGTATAACGACCATGCTGGATAAAATAGCGTTGAAATTTCGGCTCATTCTCCTGGCTGTCGTCATTCAGTTCTGGTCGTTCACTCATAATGCGCGACCATTCGCGATCAAAATTAATCAGATCCTGCGCCACGCTCTGCCGTTCTTCTGAGTACGTGTGCAGGATCTCTGGCGGACTGATGCCTTTCATCACGGCAACCAGCTTCCAACCAAGATTAAACGCATCGCCCATGGAGACGTTCATTCCCTGCCCGGCTTTCGGGCTATGGGTGTGGCAGGCATCGCCGCAGATAAAAATATGGGGCAGTTGGTGCGCCACTGCCGCCTGCGGAACATCATCAAACTTATCAGTCAGCCGCTGTCCGATTTCATACACTGACCACCAGACCACCTCTTTGACGTCAAAGCGATAGGGTTGAAAAATACGCTGTGCCGCACCAATCAAATCATCAATGTCGATATGGCGATTGCGGATCCTTTCGCCCTCGTTAAGTTTATCCAGTTCGATATAGAGCCGCGTCAGATAACCGCCCTCGCGGGGAATAATGATGATGTTGCCCTCGAAAGCGGACTGGATCAGCGACTTACAGCGGATGTCCGGAAAATCCGTCACGGCCAGAACATCCATCACCCCCCAGGCCTGATTTGCCGAATCGCCAATCAGCTCGCGGCCAATGGCATGGCGCACCGTACTGCGTGCACCATCACACCCCACCACATACCGGGCGCGAACGGTTATCTGCTCGCCCGTCGGCACGTCGTCAACCAGCCGGACGAGGGTGACCTCAACCGGGTAAGTCGAGTCTACTTCCGGCGTCAACAGAATGTCGGTTACGCTGATGGAGTAAACCGGCTCCAGGCGGGAGGGGGATTTACGCATCAACTCCAGGTACATATCGTGAATACGGGCCTGATTGAGGATCACATGCGGCATCTCTGATAACCCGTCGGCGACGTCCTGAACGCGTCCATTGCGGGTAATGGTGGTCGGCGCGTTGTGGTCCGGTTTCCAAAAAGTGGTCTCATTCACCCAGCAGGCTTGCTTTAAAATCTGTCCGGCAAATCCAAACGCATTAAACATTTCCATTGAACGACAGGAAATGCCATCTGCCTGCCCCTTTTGCAGTGGTCCTGGTTTTCTTTCCACAATCAGCGTCTCTATCTCGGGGAAAGCCGCTAGCTGTGCGGCCAGGGTGAGTCCTGCCGGGCCGCAACCGACGATTAGCACATCGATTTTGTCAGGTAATGTACCCGGCGCTCGTACGTTTTTCCTGCCATCTTCAAACCATTCCGGATCGCCGGGCCGAAAACCATTAAGATGATATTGCATATTCTTTTCTCCATTTAGCGGGCTAGCAGGCTAGCGATACCGCCGTTCAAGCAAGGCAATGATTGCGGGGTTTATCGCGCAAGAGGATCAAGGTACGTCACCCTGATAAAGCAGGGATGATCGCCACGCCTCATGCCGTTGGCTCTTTTCCCGCCACTGAATAGGTGACCTGCTGATTACGGGTTTTCATAAACTCATCCAGCGACATGCCTTTCATGGCCGCATAGATATCCAGGTTTGACGCCCCCGTCACCGCACCGAATTTCTCCAGCAGGAAAAAACTGGCGCCGTACTGGATCAGCTTGCGCCAGTCGCGCTGGCGTATCATGTCGCATTCCTGTTCGCTCAGCTTCGCCTCGGCAAACATCGCCTGCTCATCGCGGCGGAAACGTTCGCGCAGCGCGGGCTTAATCAACTGGTGTAAAAAACGGTTCAGTCGCAATGCCTCCAGACTGCGCGCCTGGGTGAACGGATAAGAACCCGGCAGTTTTTCTATCCCCGCCAGCTGTTCCGCCATCTTCGCCTGATGGCGTTTGACGGTGTTCACCGGTAGCGTGCCCGCCTGATTTTCCAGGATTAAGGTGGCAATGCCGGTCATGGAAGGCAAATAATAAGCCTGATGTTTTTTCACCACATTCGCCGAAAGTGCGCCGCGCATGACGAGCCACATGATCTCCTCGGCACCTTCAACGCCACTGAGTTCGGCATACTCTGCAATGGTCATTTCGGTCAGGCGTAGCGGGTCATTGACCAATAACGACATAAACTGCGCGTCCCACTCAACGTTGTTAAAGCCGCAGCGTTCACCATGTACCTGATGTGATAATCCTCCGGTGGCCACAATCGCCACGTTGATGTCCTCCGGGTAACTCTCGATGGCGCGGCGTAACGCTTGGCCCAGTTTGTAACAGCGTTTTGCCGAGGGAATGGGGAATTGCAACACGCCAACCTGCAGCGGAACGACACGGGTTGGCCAGCCGTCCCTGAATGGCATCAGCGCTGAGAGGGGGGAGAATAATCCGTGATCCAGCGGCTTATCCATAAAGAATGACATGTCGAACTCATCGCTCATCAGGCTGGTGCCAATATGACGAGATAACGCTGCGTCGCCTTTCACCGCGGGCAAGGCGCGCGGACCGCCGCCTTCATCGGCGACGTGATACTCGTGGTCGATCCCCAGTGAAAAGGCAGAATAATGGTCAAAGAAAAACGACGTGACATGATCATTAAAGATATAGATCAGCGCATCCGGCTTATTCTCGGCCAGCCATTGCTGTATGGGGGCGAAACCGTCGAAAATCGGCTCCCAGGCGCCTTCTTTCTGTTTATCGTGATCGACAGCAAAGCCGATGGTTGGGGTATGAGACACGGCCAGGCCGCCTATGATATTTGCCATAACGATGACTCCACTTATCGGTTATTTAACGTTTGTGACAGTGCAGGGATCTCACCGAGCCCGGTGTCCGTTACTTTTTTGACCTGAGTAATGCTTTTATGAAAAATAATGCTGAATGCGGCAAAAAACGCCGACAAAGCAAGCACGAAAAATATCGCTGATTGCCCGGGAAACGCCCCCATCAACAGGCCGCCTAACGATGAACTGGTAATAGCGCCAATGCGGCCAATGCCATGCATCCAGCTCACGCCAGTGGCGCGGATTTCCGTTGGGTAATAGCCAGGCGAGTAAACCTGCAGACCGTTCTGTGCGCCATTAATGCACATGCCGGTAATAAAAATGATCACGCCCAGCGCCACGCCGCTAAACCCAAAGATCCCTTGTATCAACAGACAAACAAAACCCATCAGGTAGAACAGGCCAATCACATATTTGGTTCGCAGTTTGTCCATCAGGATCCCAACGATTATGCCGCCCAATGGCCCGCCCAACTGAAACAGTCCGGCGATGATGGCTGCCTGCTCAAGTGAAATGCCGCCGGAGTGCATGATGGTCGGCAGCCAGCCATTAAGCAGATAAATGACGAATAACCCCATAAAGTAGGTCAGCCAGAGGATGATGGTGCCGCGGGCATAGCCATGGCGAAAGAGCTCGGCAATTTTGCTGTTCTGTTTCACGTAAGATGCTGGAAGCGTAAACCTGGTTTCAGCAGCGAAAGTGCCGCCCATACGATTGAGCAGCATGGCGATTTTTTCATGCGCCACTTTGCGCGACACCAGATTAAGCGCTGACTCGGGTAACAGCCAGAAAAACAGCGGTAACATCAGCAGAGGCACCGCCCCACCAAGAATTAACACGGATTGCCAGTGATAATGCGCCAGCAAGCCTGCCGCAATAAATCCACCGAGACCAGAACCGATATTAAATCCGCTGAACATCAGCGTTATCATCAGCCCCTTGCGGCGCTCCGGTATATATTCCGCCAACAGCGTTACACAGTTGGGCATCACCGCACCCAGACCCAGTCCGGCGATAAAGCGTAATAGCGCCATCTGCGGCGGTGAGGAGGCGAAGGCGCAGGCAAGACTAAACGTGGAAAATATCAGTACGGCAAGCAGGATGGTGTACTTGCGACCATAGTGATCGGAGAGAGGGCCGGCGATCAGCGCGCCAAGCGCCACGCCGAACATCGCGGCGCCTAGGATGGGGCCCATAGCAGCACGGCTAATTCCCCATTGTTCAATCAGGGCCGGGGCGATAAATCCCATTACCGCCGCATCATAACCATCAAACATAATGATAATCAGACATAGCACCAGCACACGCCATTGGAAGGGGGTGATAGGCTGCGCGTCAATCCATGACTTCACGTTGACCAGGTTGTTTTCATTCATCGGGTACGCTCTCTGTCATGCCACTAATGGCAGCTAAAGGTAGAGTGAGAGAAATTTAACAATCCTGTAGCACGTTAAGCGCGCTGATGAAAAGTGTCTGTCAAAAAAGACTTTTAGAGGTATGAGTTAGGTTTATATTGTGATAAAGATAGCAAAGTTTCAGTCAGGGAAAATACTGCACCAAACTCTGTACACGGGCGTTTAGTCGAAGGTTGTTAATAAAAGACATATGAATTTTGTTTAGCCTGCCAGGCTAGGGGTCAGACTGGCTGCACCACTTCGCTAATACACTGCAGCAGTGCCTTCGCGGCTGGAGAATGCAGCGCGCCCTGACGAAAGGTCAGGCCTATTTGCCGTCGCGTATCGGGCAGATTCAAACGTAAGGGCTGCAGAATGCCGGCGCTGAGTTCATATTCCAACTGATGAGATGACACCGCCGCCACCATATCCGAATTGAGCAGCAGGCCGCGTACGATGGCTAAATCGCCGCTTTCCACCATGGGCAGGGGGACAGCCATCCCCAGGGACTGAAAGGCGCAGTCAAGTAGATGGCGCGAGGGGGTGTTATCGCGTGGTAAGATCCATTGCGTGGCATGCAGATCGGCTGGGACCAGCGGGCGTCCCGCCAGTGGATGCTGAGGCCGCGCCAGCAAGATCAGATCTTCCTCGAACAGCACCTGGTTGTGAATATCCAGCACGGCTTCATCCTGTCGCAATGCCCCCAGAATAAAATCAATATCGCCCGCACGTAGCTCTGTCACCAACGCACTGAAAGCACTTTCATTGGTCACCACCTTAATGCCGGGATAGCGAGTCAACAGTTGACAAATGGCTCGAGGGAGCAGACTGCTGCGGCACAATGGCAGCGCGCCGATGTGTACCGTACCGGTCAACGCCCCTTGATAAGCGGCAATTTCTTCCGGAATGCGGCGGATCTCATTCAGGGCGCGGCTGATAAACGGTGCCATTTCGCGGCCAGCCGGGGTGGGCATCATTCCTTTGGGCGTTCGCTGAAACAGCAGCATGCCGGCCCCTTTCTCCAGCACCTTCAAGGCGGCACTGACCGCAGGTTGGCTGATCCCTAACGCGCTGGCCACGCTCTGGGTATGGTGCAAACGGTAGAGCGCCAAAAAAATGTGCAAGCGGCGCAGATTGAATAACCAAATCGGTTCTGCATCATTACGCCGGGCGGTGTCACGCAGTGTTAGCCGGTGCAACATCTGCGGCGCCTGGTGCAATTCCTGAACGGCGCGCCGGGCGCGTGGCAATACGCATTTCCCCATTTCCGTCAATAACATACCGCTGGCGTGACGTTCAAACAACGGTACGGACAGCGTCAGTTCCAGATCGCGTATTGAACGGGTGATGGCTGACTGGGTGCGAAATAAATTATCGGCGGCGGCGGAAACCGTTCCACGATCGGCAATCATACAAAAAGCCCTTATTTGCATGACTTTTATCGAATTATCATCATTTTTATTTTTCATTTCCGTACCCTGTCATCGTCGAGGGGAAGATCACAACATAAATAAAAATCATAGCCTGCGCAATGAAAGGCATTATCCAAAGTGGCGTAGCCCATGCCAGGATGAAATAAACGGCCAACGCAGGAATCAATAATGGTGAATAACGCAGAAAAAAATGCCCTGGTGGTAAGTGCTCATTCCGCGGATTTTGTCTGGCGCGCCGGTGGCGCTATCGCCCTGCACGTTGCGCGAGGCTATCAGGTTCATGTGGTGTGTCTGTCCTTTGGCGAGCGTGGCGAATCAGCGAAGCTGTGGCGCCGGGGCAATATGAGCGAAGAGGACGTTAAACTGACGCGACGCGCGGAAGCGCAGGCCGCAGCAGAGATCCTCGGTGCCAGTATTGAGTTTTTTGACCTCGGTGATTACCCGCTATACGCTGACAAGGAGGATCTGTTTCGGCTGGCAGATGTCTTCCGACGTGTACAGCCACATTTTGTCTTAACGCATTCGGTTAGCGATCCCTACAACTATGATCATCCACGGGCGTCCAACCTGACTCAGGAAGCGCGCATCATTGCGCAGGCTGAAGGATATCGTCCTGGAGAAGCCATCATAGGCGCGCCGCCGGTATACTGTTTCGAACCGCATCAATCCGAACAATGCCTCTGGAAACCGGACGTGCTGTTGGATATCACCACCGTGTGGGATAAAAAATACGCGGCTATCCAGTGTATGGAGGGTCAGGAGCATCTGTGGGAATACTATACCCGAGCGGCATTGCAACGCGCAGTGCAGGCAAAACGTAACGTGGGTATCGCCAGCGCCCATGTTATCAGTTATGCCGAGGGGTATCAGAGCCTGTTCCCACGCGTCACGGAGGATCTATCATGAGTCTGACGGGTAAAAAAGGCGTGGTGGTACGCCATATAACGCGCGCCGATGCGACATTAATGTCTCGCTTCGCCAGTTATGGCGTGGCAACGGTGCATGAAGCCCAGCAACGTCAGGGATTACTGGATGTGCGCATCCGTCCGGTGCAGCAAGGGAAATCCATTGCGGGCAGCGCGGTCACGGTACTGGTTTCACCAGGTGATAACTGGATGTTTCATGTTGCCATAGAGCAATGCCAGCCGGGCGACGTTCTGCTGGTTGCGCCGACCTCCGAGTGTCACGATGGCTTTTTTGGCGATCTACTGGCGACATCTTTGCAGGCGCGCGGCGTGGTGGCATTGGTCGGGGACATTGGTATTCGTGATAGCCAGACGCTGCGCGACATGAACTTTCCCGTCTGGTCGCGCGCTGTTTATGCCCAGGGCACCGTTAAAGCCACGCTGGGTTCGGTGAATGTTCCCCTGATCTGCGCCGGGCAGTTAGTCTATCCCGGCGATATCGTGGTGGCGGACGACGACGGCGTCGTGATTGTCTCCCGCCAACAGGCGCCGGCGGTCGCTCTGGCGGCGCACCAACGCGTTGAGCTGGAAGAGGGCAAGCGCCAGCGGTTGGCTGCAGGCGAGTTGGGACTGGATATCTATCAGATGCGAGCGCAACTGGCGGAGAAAGGCCTGCGTTATGTGGATTCACTTGAACAACTGCGGAGTGAACTCTGATGAAACAGACGCGGCTTCCCTGTGTGTTGATGCGTGGTGGAACCTCAAAGGCCGCCTGCTTTTTAGCCGCCGATCTCCCTGCCGACATCATCCTGCGCGACCGGGTTTTGTTGGCAATCATGGGGTCCCCGGATGCCCGACAGATTGATGGCATCGGCGGCGCCGATCCGCTGACCAGTAAAGTCGCTATTATCTCGCCGTCGTCACATCCTAAGGCCGATGTCGATTATCTGTTTGCCCAGGTCAATGTTGATAAGGCCGTAGTGGATTATGGTCAAAACTGCGGCAACATCCTTGCCGCTATCGCGCCCTACGCCATTGAAAAAGGTCTGGTGGCAGTACAACACCAGACCACGGTGGTGCGGATTTTTATGGTAAACACCGGCAACATCGCCGAAGCGGTGGTCACCACGCCAGATGGAATGATGGAATATGAAGGGGATACCCGGATTGACGGCGTGCCAGGGTGCGGCGCTGAACAAATCCTGAACTTCGAGGATATTGCCGGTTCCAACTGCGGTGCGCTGTTACCCACCGGGCAGGCGCGTGATTGTTTTGATGGTATTGAGGTGACCTGCATCGACAATGGGATGCCGGTGGTGTTGCTCAGCGCGGCCGATTTGGATCGAACAGGCTATGAAAGCTGCGACGCGCTGGATAAGGACGAAGAACTGAAAGCCCGTCTGGAATCGATTCGTCTGCAAGCCGGAGAAAAAATGCATCTCGGTGATGTGCGCCAGCGTACCGTACCAAAAATGACGCTGATCGCGCCGCCGACACAGGGAGGCACCCTCACTACCCGCACGTTTATCCCGCATCGCTGCCACACGTCTATCGGCGTGCTGGGGGCGGTAAGCGTGGCGACAGCCTGTCTGATTGCCGGCAGTATCACTGCGGGCCTGGCGCAGGTCGGCACCGAGGCAACACACCGCCTGGCGATCGAACACCCCAGTGGGGAATTTAGCGTGATATTGCAGTGCGACGCGAACGGCAACGTAGTGAGTAGCGGATTGGTCCGTACGGCTCGCCTGTTGTTTGATGGTCAGGTGGCTATTCCGGGATCGCTCTGGGACGGTAGGTAGGGGGTGAAGATATCCCCCCACAAAACCAGGGTTGTGAATCACCCAGTCACGTCGGACGATCAAAAAGGGTCAATACCGGCCTTTACGGCGGCGGGATAATTCTTAGCCTGCCATTATTTCCTACATCGGTGGGCGCACACTGGGATCTCTCGGGTCAGTCACTGATCACCCCAATCGTTGAAGAGCGAGTTCAACAAACCGGCTTAGCTTGGCCGTCATGCGCCGGTCAGCCAAGTGAACGAGAGCCAGCGGCCATGCCGGAGTGGCGGTATCGCGCAACAGCCTAACCAGGCGCCCCGTAGCAATATCATCGGCTATTTCGAAATCCGCCAGCAGCGCCACACCTAAGCCATCCCTCACCGCCGACAGCAATGCCGTTCCATTATCGACAACGAAGCGGCCCGACACTTGGACGGGCAACAAACCGGAGAACTGCCAGTGATTGCGCGGAGCCCCATCGCGGAACAAGAGGCAATTGTGTTGTGCCAAGTCAGCTGGGGTGAGCGGAACACCATGCTTCGCGAGATAGTCGGGTGATGCACAAACTACCCTAAAGCAAGGGCGCAGTGGCCGGGCAATCAGCCCGCTATCGGGTAGATCGCCGAAGCGGAATGCGGCCTCGATGCCCTCTTCAGTCAGGTCAACGACCCGATCGGTTAGCCGTAGGTCGACTTCCACGTCTGGGTAGAGCCTGAGGTAATCGTGAATAAGCGGCGTCACGACGCTTGTGCCGAACGACACAGTGGCACTTACCCGCAGATGCCCGGAGGGACGGCTATGCCGTTCTCGCGCCGCGTCCTCCGCCGTCTCGACGCGGGCAAGCACGTCTAAGCAATCGGCGAGGAAGGTTTGACCCACCTCCGTCAGGCTTTGCCTGCGAGTCGTGCGCTGAATCAGCTTGGTACCAAGCCGGCGCTCTAAGTCCTGAACGTGATTTGCAACCATGGTAGGGGATAACCCGCACACCTTGGCTGCTGCGCTGAAGCTGCCCGCTTGTGCTACACGGGCAAACACAGACATGCTCTCTAATCGATCCATTCCACACTCCTGATTGGATATGTTCGCAGAATTTAGCGGATTATCCAAATAAAACTTCTCAATTATAGTGCTCGCTTGGGATCTCGGCGCGTTTGCGCCGATCAATCGACTGAGTACCACAGAACCAGGAGAAATGACATGGGTAGGCTTGAGCACAAGGTCGCGTTGATAACGGGTGGCGCGCGCGGACAAGGCGAGGCAGAGGCGCGCTTATTCGTTCGTGAGGGCGCGCGCGTGTTCCTGTGCGACGTGCTGGAGGAAGAAGGCCACGCACTCGCCGCAGAGATCGGTAAGGGTGCCAGTTTCGAACGTCTTGACGTCACTGATGCCGGGGCTTGGCAGAGGGTGGTAAGCGAAATAGAGGAACGGACAGGCCGGCTCGACATTCTCATTAACAACGCGGGCACCAACGTTCGCCATGCACTCACCGATACCACGCGGGAGGAATGGGATCGCATGTTGAACGTCAACCTGACGGGACAATTTCTTGGCATACAGGCGTGCGCGCCGCTGATGAAGCACGGTGGTGGCGGCAGTATTGTCAACCTGGGCTCCACTGCCGGCATCATGGGCCACCCGGTCGCTGGCTATTCTACGTCCAAATGGGCGGTGCGTGGCCTGACAAAATCAGCGGCGATCGAGCTCGCGCCCGCCAACATCCGTGTCAACGCGCTCCATCCCGGAGTAATAGCAACGCCAATGATGGACCCTGCCGGTACGCTATTTCGCGAGTTGGTTGAGCTGACACCGCTAGGTCGCGCGGGCCGTCCCGAGGAGATGGCAGAGGTAGTTCTTTTTCTCGCGAGCGACGCCTCCAGCTTCATCACTGGCATTGACCTGGCCGCCGATGGCGGTTTCAGTGAGCTTGGCACTTACGGTGGGGTGTGGAAACATCTCCACACTGCATCCTGACGCGCGGTATAACGCATTCCATTTTTGGAACTATCGACACATCGAGGATCGTCAAATGACGACTTATCAGTTACGCCGTTACTTTCTGGCGTGCGAAAACGCCACCATCGCTTACCTTGCGATCTGGCGCGCCCACATCGCCAGCCTCGGCGCATTAGGCATCACCACCGAAGGTTTTTTCACGGTTGCAGAGAACTCTCGCGAAGTGGTGGCTCTGCTCCGCTTCACTAAGGGCATCGACCCAGAGCAGGCCATCCGGGCCTACATGGCGAGTCCGGGCTTCGCGCAGGACATGGCCGGTTTCGACATGTCGCAGATCACGCGGGTCGAGGTCCAGACCCTCTCGCCAGGTGCGGGTTCGCCACTCAACTGAACGGAATGCTTAACCGCCTGAACAATACAACATTGACTCGCGCCACAGCCGCGCCTTATGTCTTGGCAGTCATTGCAGCACTGTACCCACTAACGCGCCTGAAGCTTGTTCAACTGGTGCCGTCTGCCCAAAGGATGCACACGTTGCCAGTTTCCTATCACTTCTCTTATGCAGTGATATCGTCCAGCAGTAATCTTGCCATTGTCAATAGGGGGTTGCATGACCGCCCGACGCCTTGCCCAGATCAGGAATACATGAAACCCATGCACAGTTAAGGCATTCAGTATTCCTGAACCCTATTTAATTCCTTTTATAACTGTTACCCCTCAGCGGTTGGTCCCCAGCACGGGGCCCGCCGTTCCTCGGCGAAACGAATCCAGGATCCTATCGACGACGGCAGTGGTTTGCGCTGCGGCTTGAGTATCACCCGGGTAACCACTTATGCCATTAAGATCGTCGACAATACCCTGGATAAAGGGTTGCTGCACATGGGTCGGATTGGCGATAGCGGTTTCCTTCACCCCTGCCAAGGTGACCAGGCGTAATGGTGAATCGGCAAAAAACGCGAATTCGATGCGACCGTGCGTGCCGGTAATTTCAACGCGATCGGCATCATCGTGGCCCACATAACACCAGTTACCGACACCTGTGACACCATTAGCATGGCGCCAGGTCGCAGTGACGGTGTCTTCAACATCGTAAAGACCGCCACGATTGCTGGCGTGACCCTGTACTTCGCTGACCGGCCCAAACCAGAATGCGAGCATATCGAGCACATGCACACCCATATCCAAAAATTTGCCGCCCCCAGCCACATCAGCATGCAAACGCCAGGGCAACGTCTCTGGTGAGAGTTCGTTGGGTGCCGGTTTCTGGCGCTGCAGAATGCTCACTGTACACACAGTGCCGATGGCACCCTGATCGATCCAGTCCTTCACCTGCAAGAAACGCGGCATGGCACGACGGTAGAACGCCACATAGAGCCGTACACCGGCGGATTGGCAAGCAGCAATCATGTCCTTGCACTCGTCGTGGTTCATTGCCATCGGTTTTTCCACGTACACATGTTTGCCGGCAGCAGCTGCCTGCAAGGTCAGTGCCTGGTGTTCGGCCGGCGGCGTAGCAATATACACCGCATCAATCTCGGGATCGGCCAGCAAAGCAGCCACATCCGGGTAGACCCGGGACACACCATGACGTAATGCATATGACTCGGCCTTGGCTAACGTTCTGTTGGTCACGCCCAACAGCGTGGAATGCGCAGCCTTGTAAAGTCCAGGCCCGCTTTTTACCTCGGTAACCTCACCGCAACCGATCATGCCCCAGCGAATCGTTTCCATGCGTTATCTCTAATACTGTGGGCTTATACAAGCCAGGATGGGTAGGTCGTTCTTGAGAAAGATTGCTGCGACAACACCAAATGCTCAATCGCGATCAATGCTGGATTGTAGCAAAGGCGACCGACGAGCCCAACTATCAGTAAAGTGAATATGAGCAGTATTCAAGACCTGAAGGATATGAGGATAAGGTAAATTATTGCTCCCGTCATCTCTCTCAATCGTTGCCATCTTGCACCTGAACGATCGTCACGCCCCCGCCCCTTAGAACAGGGATTGCTCGGTCACAGATCATCTGGCGCGGCTAAACTTCTCCGCTTGACCGTGGAGAAAGTCTGTCACTGATCGTACGCGAGTTCGACGCAGCAGGGTGTTCACTTCGCTAAGATCGCGGTGACTCTTGATGGGTGGGCAGAGCCGCCGTTCGCCGTTGGCGCAAACCAAGACCAATCCAGATGACGAGTTCATGGCATAACACGTCGAGGTTGCCACGTTCTGATCAGACCCAGTACCGGCGCCCTTTAGCATGCACACGACATAACTTTTTTTGTACTTGATGGTCACAATCGGTCCGTCCTGTGCCACAGAAGAAGACATTACTGAAGCTCCAGCGTTAACCGGTAGTTTCCGCCCCCTAATTCGATAAAATAGGTGGCGTCAACGTACCACAAGGCATTTATCGCTGGTGTAAAGCCGGTTTACCGTGCGGGATCAAAAGAAGCAGTTAAAACCGTGCTGGACGCCTTGGGCCACGCCAGCGCGGGATAAGCAGCCCTGCCGGTACGGTAATAATAGACAGACAAGCGACAATCAGCCCGATGCCGATCCAGCCACTCAGGGGGAGTGTTTCGCCAACCAGCATCACCGCCAGCACCGCTGCCACCACGGGCTCAAGCAGCGTGATCGTGGTCGCTGTGCTGGCGCTTATCCGGGCCAACCCTATTCCGTAGCAGATATACCCGAAGAACATCGGGATCAGCGCCATGTAGATTCCTACGCCAGCATTCGTCCAAGAGTGTAACAACGGCGCACCGGTCATCAGCAGGACCGGCATCAGTAGAACACCACCGGCACTGAAGGTCGCGCCCATGGCTGCCCGGGGCGCGATGCCTTTGCACATCAGTCGACGTGCAGACCAGGAATACAGGGCGTAGGTGAACCCGGCCACCAGACCCAGCAGCATGCCTGTTGTGGCATGCTCACCACCACCCGCAGGATGCGCACCACGTTGCGCCAGACAAAGCAGCGCCATACCAGCGACCCCGATGACCGCCCCGCATATCCATTTGCGGGTCAGGCGCAGCCCATCCAGGCGATATTCAATTAGCGATGACAACAGCGGAGCCGAACCAATCGAGATGACGGTCCCCACCGCTACGCCGGCATAACGCATGGCGGCATAAAATGCGAGCGGGTACACGGCCACAGCCAGCGCCCCGGTAAGCAAATAAGGCCACTGACGAGCGATCTGTTGGCGTTGGCGTACCATGATGTCGGCGGCGATCAGGCCCTGCAGCAGACCGCCGATGCCCATCGCTACGGCACCGACAGCCAGCGGGCTGAGTTCAGGTGCAAACGTGGCCGCCGTTCCGGTGGTGCCCCACAGAATTGACGCTATAAATACGCAGGCCATGCCGGTCAGGCGTTTAACCTCAGAATGGGTCAAAAAGCCTCCATTAATTCTTCAGCCATGCTAAGGTCAGCAGGTGATTGAGCGTCGATGCCAACTGAAAACCAGCGATGGCAAAAACGCCTGATCACTCGCAGCTTATCACAGCGTAAACACCGTGCGGCAACGACTATCATCCTCGCCCCAGGCGTTGTTCACCTCGCTTAGCGGACGTATCTGGAATGGAATGGAAAAATCGCTCTGCGCGGCGGCTTGCAGAAGTTCGCCGATACAAGCAACCAGCTCTGCGTTCGATACGCTACCAAGGCCGCTACCCATTAGGGTCAGCCCAGAGGAGCGTAGCAATTTACTGTGTAGCGAAATATCCTGGCCGCTCAGCGAACCGATTTGTACAAAGCGCACCACCTTTTCGCCACCGGCAACGGCAGCATGCATGATGTCGAGTGCGCTCTGGCCCCAAAGATAATCCAGCACTACGTCAATGCCCTCGGCCATCAGCGCAGGCAGTTCCGCCGGCAAGGCATCCAGCGTCAGCGTGATATCGGCACCTTGCGTGCGCAGTTTCTCCAGCACCTCACGGTTGCGACCGGTAGCAATGATTTTACCGGCACCAAGATGGCGTGCGATGCGGACTGCCAGACCACCAGAAGTGCCGGTCGCACCATTAATCAACACAGTTTCACCCTTGCGCAACTGCGCACGGCGCGTTAATGCCGCCCAGGACGACATGCCGGGATTGGCCAGCGCGGCGGCCAGTACCGGGTCAAGTGTTGCGGGTAGCGGCACGATACTATTGACCCCCACTCGTGTTCTCTGCGCCATGCTGCCCCAGGGCGAAGTCAACGCCAGGAAGTATACCGGGTCACCGTTGCTGAGATACCCCGAGCCATCAACCCCGGTGATAAAGGGGTACTGTGTCGTTGAGCTGTAATGGGTGCCGGCGGCGCGGGATTTGGCCAGTTGGCTCATCGCGGTCGCTTTCACCGTGACCACCAAATGGTTGTCATCGGCTTTAGGTTCAGGAAAATCATCGTATACCGGCAGTTTTCCCGCCATAGAAACCACAGCTGCTTTCATTTTTGTCACCTTCAGTGAATGAGATAATAAGTGTAATATGCACACATTATGCTTACCGCTGAATGACGTCAATGATAAATGTGCAAAATACACATAAAAACACAACCTTCGACAAAATACACGATGCGAAGCTGACAATTCGCAGCATGGTTAATCATCCACAACATGATGAATTAATTGTAAAATATATCTATATTCGATTGATTTTCGTGCGGTTTGTGCTGCTCGTGGACATCAGTGGTTTTGGTCCCATTGGCGAGATCAAACTCGCCGACCAGGTTGGTGGTGATCCCACCACGTCGACAAGGCGACTTACGCCTCGTGAGCTACGGGACATGCGCGTCACGAGCGCAGCCCCGTATAAACGCATTTTCACTCTCGGTTTGGCTTACGCCCATAGGACATCGTTGTCCACCGTGCCTTCAAAACAAAAGCAGCTGATTTGGGGCGTCTATCGCGGGTGAAAACGCCCTTTTTATTTCCCCCAACGCGCACAATTCCTTGTGACGTCGCAAAATCGGCAAAATTCCATACATGTTCGCCTATGACGAACGGTAGCCGGTCGAATACCTTATGATACATATTGAGAAACGCACATTGATATTCCTCTGACCACATGTCGCCATGGACTGAATGCAATCCAGCCAAAGTATCAGTACCGTACTCAGTGATAATGATAGGTTTAGCGTGTTTTTCATGCCATGCGGTAAGATCATCGGATAATGCTATTTCCGCCGCAACCAAATCACCTGGATATTCATACCATCCATAATAACGATTCAAGCACAACACATCAAAAAGATCGCTGATTTTATCCTCGTGTACAGAAGATTTAGTGATATTGACACAACAAATAGGCCGAGAAGGATCACGCTTTCTTGCCACTTCTACCAAAGGTTGAAAATAGTCGCGACTAGCGGCTTCCCTGGCATCAGGCTCGTTGGCAAGGCTCCACATCACTACAGAGGGATGATTTTTATCACGAGCAACGAGTTCACAGATAGCATTCTGATGCGCTCGTTGAGTTTCATCGTTAAGGGTCTCGGGGCCAAAGAGCTTTTCAGGCCGGGCAAAATTTCTGATCATGGGCAATGACATGTTAAACCCCACCGCGGGCGTTTCATCGATCACAACGATACCGTGCTCATCCGCCCAATCCAGCATTTCTTCCGCGTAAGGATAATGGGAGGTACGATAAGAATTTGCCCCGATCCATGACATCAACGCATGATCGTGGACCAGCAAGACATTATCAAATCCTTTACCTCGCAGATCCGCATCTTCATGACGTCCAAAGCCGGTAAAATAAAAAGGTTCGTTATTGATAAGAAAATTATCACCCTCTACCCTGACGGTTCGAATGCCGACGGGTAATGCGTAGCTATCGTGCTCAGTGTCGATCTGCAAGGTATATAAATAGGCGTTACCTGGTTGCCACAGTACGGGATTATTAACAATCAGGGTGCCATCCTTCCCTTTACTCTCCCCCACAACGATGTTGTCACGATCAACTAATTGACACGTTACCTCTCCCACCGCGTCAATGTGGTAGTTCACCAACCCTTGGTTAAGCGGTGAATGTAAATCGGTGGTTATCGTGATATCTCGAATAAATTTCTTGGGAGTGGTATAAAGCCAAACATGGCGGTGGATGCCTGCATAGTTGAAAAAATCGTGAAAATAATGTTGTTTGCGCACCCCGCCTTGTTCCACGACCATGCCAGGCGGAATGGTCTGCCAGGACAATTCGTTATTGACACACACGGTCAACCTGAACACCCGTTCACCAACGGCATAGGAACTGATATCAGCCTCAAAAGGTGTATAGCCTCCCTGGTGGTTCATGACCAAGGTGTCATTAACCCAAACGGCGCCTCGGTGGGTAACAGCGTCAAACCGGAGAACAATACGTTGATTATCCCAACCCTGAGGCAGTCTTACCGTGGTTTGATACCATACATCGCCCACGTGGTCACGCACCGCGTCATCGGCGAATTGATCGTTATAACTGGCGGGCACGGCAATTTTTCTGGCTTCCTGCAATGGCTTTTTCCACCACTCCTCATTATGCCCGCATCGATGTTGGTCTATTTTGAAGTCCCATAATCCGTCGATTTTTTTGCATTCACGTACATCATTTTCAATGGGTCTTAGCATGTTAAACTCCATATATTGATAAATAGCGCATAGGAGGCGAATTTTTTACCAATCTCACTCGACAGATAAACATGCGAGCTACCCTCCGCCGTTATAATAATATACTGATGTGTTCTTCAATAATAACTTGCATAAAAAATAAAATTCTAGATATTTATTTCATGAGAAAGTCATATTGTATTCCAGCCTTAACATCCCAATAGTGCAGTGAATTGCCTAAACTACTTCCGTTACGTTTTTCTTTTGCCACGTCGGATGCAACATACATTTTCATGCCGGACAGAGGCCCTTCGGTCACATTATAAAACACACCGGCGAGTACGCCTTGGCCGTGGATCTCAATGGTTCGTTGTGAATCCTCATAACCACGTGTCATAAGCGGGGCAAGCATTACGCTGAAATTAGGCTGAAAGAAATATTGAACACCGACCTGCCATGAAAGCATATCTTCTTTATTTCTATCGATACTAAGCGAGTTTGGGTAACCGATGTCAGTATCAACGATGGATCCAGGTAGTGCATGTGTCAGCTTACCTATTGAACTAAAAAAACTGATATCATTCATGGCATAGGTCACCTGACCAGAATAGACCGACGTATTATCATAATAACTATTGGCCCGCGAAATACCGTCAACTTGGGCATAAAATGCCAGCATCTCAACTTTGATACTGTTTTTGTTATCGAGAAGAAATTTTTTCTCAACAATAGTTTGATATTGGTTGGAAACATCCTCCTGCATGGATGCTCCGACGGAGTAACGACTGCTGGCATCATGCCAACTTGCAGCGAGAAATGAGCGCGGGCGGTGAATATCGTAACGCCCGGTTGAGGTATTATATACGCCTTCGTCACGCACCCCAACGGCCGCATCCGACCAATAGAAAACACGTGTCCGCCACATTCCCCAGAGGTCGATATTTTCAGTAGGATCGTAACGTCCGAGAATTCCTTGTGAAATTGTCGGCATGGTCCGTGTCGATCCTCCAGCAATCAGCGGCACTCGATACGGCAAACTCCCATATCCATTATCAGTGCTAAAACGACCAATTTTGATGTGTATATTTTCTGCCGGCTTAAGTTTAATTGCCCCTAACGCGATGCCGAAACTATCGTGATCTGCTAGATAACCTCGTGTACTCCATCTTGATTTGGCTCCGAGTTTATAGACATAATATCCCCCCCCGGATGCACCGATAAAGTCATTGTAGTAATGAGTATTGACATCTACCATTCCACCTTGCACCCAGCCATAAATATCACTAGCCGAAGCGCCAGCACTAGGACGGTCGGCCCGGCGAAAATCATTTTTCAAGCGAAATCGCAGAGTATCTTCATCATCATTTATTTCAGCTGCGTGAATCGTGGTTGTAATCAATACCAAAATAAGCATTAATATACTGTGTTTATTTACCATCATATTTCACTCTCTATTGATAGGGTCAGATTCTATTTTTTATTTATATTTAAAATATTGATTGATATTGTAAATATATATTATTCAATGTGAGGCGCTTTCAACGTTTTTCCACAACTTTTAATAATCTCGGCATACCAATAAAAACTTTTTTTACGTCGACGCACCAAGGTGCCATTGCCATCATCATCGCGATCGACATAAATAAACCCATACCGCTTCGACATTTCAGCTTTCGAGGCACTGACGAGATCGATAGGTCCCCAACTGGTATAACCTAAAATACAAACGCCATCTTCCAGCGCTTCGCCAACCTGATAAAGGTGATCATTGAGGTATTTGATCCGATACTCATCTTGTATTGAGCCATCTTCGGTCAAAACATCCTTGGCACCGAGACCATTTTCCACAATAAAAAGTGGTTTCTGATAGCGGTCATAAAGCACATTTAACAGATAGCGCAAGCCAACGGGATCAATTTGCCAGCCCCATTCGGAATGTGGAAGATGAGGATTTGGAACCATATTTAAGATGTTGGCGCGTGCCTGTTGATTCAGTTCTTGATCTTTTGTGACACAACCGCTCATATAGTAGCTGAAGGAAATAAAATCCACAGTTTCCTGCAGATCCTGACGGTCTTGGTCGGTGATGTATAACCTGATGCCGTGTTTAGAAAACACACGCGTCATATAAGCGGGATAGGCACCACGGGCCTGCACATCCCCAAAGAATAACCATTCACGGTTTTGCTGTAAGGTCTCGATCACATCATCCGGTTTACACGTTAGCGGATAAAGTATCCCTCCCAACAGCATACTGCCGATCTTGGCATCTGATATTAGCGCATGACAGGCCTTGACCGCGCGCGCACTCGCCACTAATTGATGATGGATCGCTTGGTAAATTGCCGATTTATCACTCGTGTTGGGTAGACCAACGCCGGTGAAGGGGGCATGAAGCGACATATTGATCTCATTGAATGTTAACCAATATTTCACCTTGTCACGATAACGGCAAAAAACAGTGCGTGCGTAACGCTCAAAGAAAGTGATCGTTTGCCGGTTACCCCAACCACCATAGTTTTTAACCAGCCCGTAAGGCATCTCATAATGAGATAATGTCACCACTGGTTGGATATTATATTTTGCCAGTTCGTCAAACACACGATCATAAAAAGCCAGCCCCTCCTCATTTGCCGTATCCTCATCACCTTGCGGATAGATCCGCGTCCAAGCGATGGAAATGCGTAAACAAGTAAAACCCATCTCGGCGAAAAGGGCGATATCTTCCCGATAGCGGTGGTAAAAATCGATCGCTATATCCTTGATATTGCTATCCCCAGGCGTGCGTAACTGTCGTTCACCCATGATGCCATGCGGCAATAGATCCGCAGTAGAGAGTCCCTTGCCATCAGTCAAATAAGCCCCTTCTACTTGATTTGCGGCAATGGCGCCTCCCCAGAGGAAATTGTCAGGAAAACATTTGCTCATTATCATCTCTCTATAATATTAGGCACTACCGTATATTCTTTCGCTATGAACATATTGATGAGTTAGGTATTGCCGTAATCTCATCCTATAACACTCTTATTGTTTGATAATGCATAAGGGTAATTAATTAATATATTCCACGGATTTCATTCAGTAGGTTCTTGCTTTCCGTTTTTCTCAAGAATATAAGATTCCTTGTCAGCTTTTCTAAAAAACGGGTACCAGACAAGCACCTGTATGCCGACCAAAAACACTTGTAATACTGCGATTTTCCAACTTCCTTCCATAATCCCGCTAAGAATAATGGGTACGCCCGATATTGGTGTTATTCCTGCGACTCTTGGCACAATACCCAAATAAGTTGCAACATAGGCTATCAATAACGCCAGCGCATTCATAAAAATAAAAGGTATGGCGAATCTAAAGTTGAACACCAGTGGCGTCCCAAAGACTAACGGCTCAGATATACCAAATAGAGCTGGAATAGTAGTCAGTTTCCCCAAGGCTTTGTACCGTTGGCTTTTGGATGCAAACAACATAAGCAGTGTAAAACCAATGGCGCTTGACGACATGGTATAAGTGCTTATAAATGATCGACCAGTAATATTCGGTAACGGGGCGCCAACCGAGTAGGCTGCCAATTGAACTGCATCCAATGAGGTCAATATTGGCAGAAAGACTGAGTACACCACCATTGTGCCATGAATGCCCATGAACCACAGAAGTTGCGCGAAGGTCCAAACAATGAGTATTGTGAAAATGTTACCGCCTAAACCTTCAAGCGGCGTTTGCAAAAATGAATAAACAAACTGGTGCATGTTTTTGAACGGTGTGGCGGAAAACAGCGTTGCAATAATGGCAAACAAAATAATAGATGCAAACCCGGGTATTAGGCTACTAAAACTACTGGCTACCACCGGTGGAACACTCGACGGCATCTTTATAGTGAATCCTTTTCTTTTGAGAAAAACATACACTCTGGTCGACAACAGACTGACAACCATTGCAGTAAAAATACCCGTCCCCCCCAACCACTGCATTGGGATTGAAACAAATCCCTTATCTGGAATGGTTACGGGCGTGACAATGAAAAAGCAAATCAAGGCCAGCAGACTACAGAAAAGGCCATCTTCTTGATGTTGTTTAGCATAACTCCCAGCGATAGCCACACCAAAAATTACTGCCAGGAAGTTTGTGGTAAACATGATTATTATTTTTAAAGCACTGGCTATCCCAACACTTGCAATAAATTCTTTATAGACGGGTATGGGAAGGTTAAGTAAGAGAGCGGCAAACGCACCGAGAATAGTAATCGGCATCGCGCCCATCATACCGCCAGTAATACCGTTAACCAATTTACTGGTCTGTAATTTATTTACTATTGGATTAATTTTACCTGTAATCGTTTTTTTATCAAAGTCAAAATTAAACATATAGACTCCTACCAAAATAATCTATAATTTTGGCCGTCCTTATTTTAAGTATCAACCTCAGAAAACTGAGATCAGCTATTCAACAAAGCCAGAG
This sequence comes from Acerihabitans sp. TG2, assembly GCF_035013185.1. Lineage (NCBI taxonomy): Bacteria > Pseudomonadati > Pseudomonadota > Gammaproteobacteria > Enterobacterales > Pectobacteriaceae > Acerihabitans > Acerihabitans sp. TG2. The sequence goes on along the minus strand of NZ_JAYGJO010000003.1, from coordinate 193,878 downwards.
CATCTTTGAGAACTTTTTCACCATTCATGGTGCCATAATCCACCATATCGATCACTGCAACTTTGATTCCTTTAGGTTCGTATTTTTCTCTGACATCATCCTCGAGATACGCAATCTGCGGACCTAAAAGTAGTATTTCAGTAGGCTCGTTGTAATTTTCAAATTTGGCTTCAGGCATGGCGACAATTTTTGCTGAAATATTATTTTTCTCGGCACTTTGTTGCATTTTTGCCATCAGCATGGACGTTGACATACCCGCTGCGCATATTAATGTGATATAGATCATTTTTACCCTTATTTTTTATAAATGATTTTACAGAGATCAATAATTTCAATCGCAAGGTCTTTTGTTGTAATGGCATTCATCAAATGATCTTGCCCATGGACCATAATAAGAGAGACTTCGCATTTGTTCTCTCCTCTGGCCTCTGCCTGAATGATTTCGGTTTGGAAGCGATGTGCATTTTGTAGAGATTCGGTTGCTTCCTTTATTTTCAATGCGGCTTTTTCAAAGTCCCCCAATTTTGCAGCTCTAATAGCTTGAATTGCTTTGCTTTTCGCACTGCCACTATTAACAACAAGTTCGGTTATGATATCTTCCAAGCTAATGTCCGACACGCTGACTTCTCCTAATGGCTATTTGTCTTTACTCTACAAATTTTTGTTTGAAAACTCCAACCCCAAAATTACCATTTTCAATGTGGTAAATACTGATTTCGCGAGGTCATTCACTTGGACTGGATCCGGAGCCAAGTAAGTCGATCATTACCTCAAACTTCTGATTTTCAATAAGAAAATCAATGTGTTCTTTATTGAACAATAGTTTTGTAGTCAATTGATAAAACCGTTCTATGTCTTCATCTTCCTCATCGGAGAGTGCAATAAGAAAGATGACCTGCACTTCGTTATTACCCCACCATAATGACTCTTTTAATATCCCCACCGTGACAAAATTGACTTTGGTGATCACTTGAAACGGATGTGGAATAGCAACCAAATTGCCGAAATCAGTTTGTCCTAAATCTTCTCTTTTTATTACAGCATCATAAAACTCATCAGGAAGTTCAACATATTTTTTTGTATGTTCACAAAGAACTTTTATCGCTTCTTTCTTGGTTTTAACATTAATATTATTCAAAAACAAAGACTTGCTGTAATATTTTTTCAAAAATTCGTTACTACCCATCTTAAACATCTCACTGTAGGTGACAATATCTTTTTGTTCTAGAAATGGGTTCACTTCAAATACAGGTACGGGTACACTCATATTAATAGGGATAGTCGTAAAAACATAATCTATATTATTCGCCTTAAAATCAAAAGAAACCAACTCGTAAGCGGTACACTCGTATATGTTATTTATGTATTTACCAAAAGCCTGCTTATATTTATACATAAACAATTGCGTCGTTCCCTTTCCAGAGGAACACACAATGACAATGTTCTTTTTTTCAATAACAGTGTTTTTCTTTTCAAGCGCCAGTTCAAAAATCATAGCAAAATATCCTATTTCATCATCAGGAATATTTTTCTTATAATGTTGTTTTAAAACAATACACGCAGTTATAGCAATAGTGTAAGCTAAGGCATACTCTTTTTTAATCTCATCAAGAAGAGGGTTTTTCAACGGAATGCCATATAGCATTCTTATATCAAATGGCACCATATGTTGATTAAGGGACATTCGTAATTCAAGATTATTACGGAAGTCAATTTTAAAACTACCAAAAATAACGTCTAACATTGCAAGCGATAAACTATCTATCTCTCCAGATATAATAATGTTAGATGCTATATTTTTGCCCGACCTAGGTGAAAGTTTAGCTTCCATATGCAACGCCAAATAAACCGTTTCTTGCTCAGGGAAATTGACACTGATTTCTTCCTGTATTTTTGATACGATCTCTTTTGCTACAAAAAGAGTATCCGCATCAATCAAGGAACATATTTTATCATTATCGATAGACATGATAAATCCCTGTCTGACGCGCACAATCGATACATATATATGCAAAATAAAATTATCCAACGATATTTCAGAAATACGTAATCCGTGATTATAGATCATATCAAGAACTATTTTACCAATGATTTTCAGCTCTAACTGTTTGTGGCCATTCTCTTTATTTAATCCACTTCGTCTCTGCAAATTATTAGCTATGCATATTCTTTTATCAATTTCTTTCCCTTGTATGGTTATTCCATAATAAGGCCTTCTATCAAGTGATAAATTATAAACATCAAGAATACAGTCTATTTTTTTCAAAATTGATGTCATCGTATTTCTGGAAACATACAATAAATCGCAGATCTCCTCCAACTTTATATATTCATTTCGATTTAATAGTAATGCCAAAACATAGAGCACCCTTTCATTAGAGGTTGTGGGTGTTTTCTTTTTATCATTCCGTTCTATTTTTTCATTAAATTCGCTAAATTTTTCTTCATTCAAAATAGCTAATTGATATCCCATTTTAGATTTTGAATTTATAATCGCTCCGTTTAATATTAAAATATCATTCAATTCCTTTATTCTCATCCTAATAGTTTTCTCACTTACACTATTTTTTTTGGCCAATTCATATGCAGTATGATATTTTTTATCTAGAAATTCATTAACAATAGAATAAAATTTATAATTAATTTTATCATTACATTTTTCGAAAAACATATTTTTCTTCTTTTGATAATGAAAATATTGATGATTATATATATAAAAAATGGACAAATCCACCCAGATAATCACATAAACGAATCTGGTAAAAATTGGATGCAGATAACCGTAATATACAAAATGCGATCCACCTCACAATTAAAATAACTTATGACAAGTGTATTTGAGCGATATTGTGACAAACATTAAAAATATAAAAAATACATACTTCATGTCAATGATCCATTATTTTCGAAGCAACCACGTCTGCATCATAACGATATTGGTTTTCTACGCGCCTGAGTACGTCAACGTTTTACTTTTTCATGGTGTTATTGAATAACTCAATTTTGCTTTGAAATCGGCCAAATAGAAAGCTTACACACGCGAAAAATCATTCGGTTACAAGTACTTATCTTCCTCCATTGTCAATAACAAGAAATATTTTTTCATTTTCCCCAACACCGCAATATCAGTAAATGACTCTCTAACGCGAAAATAGCCATGGCACGCCTGTCATTGCTTGCATCCAATTTACCGTCAAAATAGCCTTCGGTTAAAACTACAGCATTTTTATTGAGTAGGGTTATCCCGGGTGGCTTAATAACGCGCTATTCTTGCTTTCGGCTTGGTCTGGTATACGTTTTTTACAAGTACGGAACCGCACTGCGTGTTAAGCGCCCAGATCGGCCTTCAAACCTCGCATAGCCTGATCCCTCGATGTCAGCACCCTTGTGCAACATTCGCGACGGCTAACAACGCGCCCTCTGAGGTTTATCCGATATTTCCAAACCGTAAGATTCGCTCACATACCTTAAATTCCTCGAAAAAATAAAGAGTTAAATGCAGTTTAACTTTATAATGGAAGTTACTTCTCAAAATAATTATTTATAAATACATAGTAACTTATTGATAATAAATCAAAAATTAAAAAAGTAATTAAAAATGGAAATCATTTTTGATTTTTATATTTAACTGGGTATGCTGGGTCGTCGGCACAAAAGATGAGCAGTACCTATTTAAAGAGCAGTCCCCACACCAAGGGGCATCCAGCGGCAGGCAAAAGACATTGGTGCGGAAAACAGCAGAGGAAAAACGGCATGACGCAACAGATAATCGGATCGGAATTGACATTCACACAGCCGATTGGCGCGGCGGAAAAACATATACTGACCGCTGAAGCGGTAGAATTTCTGGTAGCGCTGGTAACCAGATTTTCGGCAAAGCGCCAGGCACTGCTGGCGGAACGCACCGTCTGGCAGCAAAAAATCGACGATGGTGCTTTGCCTGGATTTCTTATGGAAACCACTTCCATTCATGATGAAGAGTGGAAAATCCGTGGCATTCCGGCAGATTTATTGGACAGGCGGGTGGAAATAACCGGTCCAGTAGAAAGAAAAATGGTGATTAATGCACTCAACGCCAACGTAAAAGTGTTTATGGCGGATTTCGAGGATTCTCTGGCACCCGGTTGGGCCCAGGTGATCGACGGCCAAATCAATTTACGCGATGCGGTTAACGGCACTATTACCTATACCAATGACGCAGGTAAAATCTACCAGCTCAAACCCGACCCCGCCGTGCTGGTTTGCCGGGTACGCGGCCTGCATCTGCCGGAAAAGCACGTATTGTGGCAAGGAGAGGCCATACCTGGCGGACTGTTTGATTTTGCTCTCTACTTTTTCCACAACTATCGCCCACTACTGGCCAAAGGCAGCGGACCCTATTTTTATCTGCCGAAGACCCAGAGCTGGCAGGAAGCAGCTTGGTGGAGCGACGTGTTCAGCTTTAGTGAAGACTACTGCCAATTGCCTCGTGGCACCATTAAGGCCACGGTGTTGATTGAAACTCTACCGGCGGTTTTCCAGATGGACGAAATTCTTTACCACCTGAGGGATCATATCGTCGGACTCAACTGCGGACGATGGGATTATATTTTCAGCTATATCAAAACATTAAAAAATCATGGCGACCGTGTACTGCCGGATCGTCAATCGGTGACCATGGATCAGCCGTTCCTGAGCGCCTACTCTCGCCTGCTGATCAAAACCTGCCACCGGCGCGGCGCCTTTGCCATGGGCGGTATGGCGGCATTTATTCCCAGCAAGGACCAGGAACAAAATCGCCGGGTGCTGGAAAAAGTGCGGGCCGATAAGGAGCTGGAAGCCGGCAACGGCCATGACGGTACCTGGATTGCCCACCCTGGGCTGGCTGATTCGGTTATGGATATCTTCAACCGTGTTCTGGGGCCGCGTCAAAACCAGCTTGACGTTTCCCGGCAGCAGGATGCGCCTATTAGCGCCGAGGAACTGCTGGCCCCCTGCCCCGGGGAGCGGACTGATGCCGGCATGCGGGCCAATATTCGGGTGGCGGTGCAATATATCGAATCCTGGATTTCCGGCAACGGCTGCGTACCGATCTACGGCCTGATGGAAGATGCGGCCACCGCCGAAATATCCCGTACCTCTATATGGCAATGGATTTTCCATGAAAAGCCTTTGAGCAATGGTTGCACGGTCACCCGCACCTTATTTCGCAGCATGCTGGACGAAGAGATGCAGGTGATACGTCGGGAACTGGGAGCCGAGCGTTTTGACAGCGGACGTTTCAACGACGCAGCACAATTGATGGAGCGGATCACCACCCAGGAAGAACTGATCGATTTCCTGACGTTGCCCGGTTATGCCTTATTGCCTTAACCCTACCTCATAATAAAAAGGATACTTATCATGGTCATCTCTCGTACTCAACAAGTTCAGCAGTTGGAAGAAGAATGGAAAACAGCGCGCTGGGCAGGCATTGTCCGGCCTTACAGTGCGCAAGATGTGGTAAGTCTGCGTGGTTCCATTAATCCCGAATGTACGTTGGCGCGCCATGGGGCGGAAAAACTCTGGAAACTGCTGCATGGCGGTGCACGTAAGGGCTATGTGAATTGCCTCGGCGCACTCACCGGCGGCCAGGCGTTGCAACAGGCCAAGGCCGGGATTGAGTCGATTTATTTATCCGGCTGGCAGGTCGCGGCGGACGCCAACCTGGCCGGCAGCATGTACCCAGACCAGTCCCTCTACCCGGCCAACTCGGTTCCCTCGGTAGTGGCGCGCATTAACAATACTTTTCGTCGCGCCGATCAAATCCAGTGGGCCAGCGGCGTCGAGCCCGGCAAAACCGGTTATACCGATTTCTTTTTACCCATAGTGGCCGATGCTGAAGCGGGATTCGGCGGCGTGCTCAATGCATTCGAACTGATGAAAGCCATGATTGAGTCCGGCGCCGCCGGGGTACATTTTGAGGATCAACTGGCGGCGGTTAAAAAATGTGGCCATATGGGGGGCAAGGTGCTGGTACCCAGCCAGGAGGCCGTGCAAAAGCTGTTGGCAGCGCGTTTGGCCGCCGATGTACTTGGTGTACCGACGCTGCTGGTGGCACGTACCGATGCTGATGCCGCCGATCTGCTCACCTCTGATTGCGATCCTTATGATGCAGCTTTTATCAGTGGCGAACGCACCCCGGAGGGTTTTTATCGTACCCATGCCGGCGTTGAACAGGCCATCAGCCGCGGTCTGGCATATGCTCCTTATGCCGATATTGTCTGGTGTGAAACCTCAACCCCGGATATTGAACACGCCAGGCGCTTTGCCCAGGCAATTCATGCCCGTTTCCCCGGGAAATTACTGGCCTATAACTGCTCTCCGTCGTTTAACTGGGAGAAAAAACTGGATGCCCGACAAATCGCCCGCTTCCAGGACGACCTGTCAGCCATGGGCTATTGCTACCAGTTCATCACCCTGGCCGGGATCCACAGCATGTGGTTTAACATGTTTGATCTCGCCCATGCCTATGCACAGGGCGAGGGCATGAAACATTATGTGGAAAAGGTGCAGCAGCCGGAATTTGCCGCCGCCGAACGGGGTTATACCTTTGTGTCTCATCAGCAGGAAGTGGGCACCGGTTATTTCGATAAAGTCACCACCATTATCCAGGGCGGCGCCTCTTCGGTAACGGCCCTCACCGGCTCGACGGAAGAACAGCAGTTTTAATGCCTGTAGAGGCCGGTTTACAGCAAACCGGCCATTGAACGAGACCGCCGTTGGCGGTCTTTTTTGTTTAAGCGCCGCTATACTGGGCGGTAATGGTGCGAGCGGCCTGCATCACCAGCGCGCCCAGGGTGATGACCCGATCGTCGGTAATACGGGACACCGGGCCGGAAATGGAGATCGCAGCAAAAACCTCGCGATGTTCGTCATAAATGCAGGCCGCCACGCAGCGCAATCCCAGCGCATGTTCTTCATCGTCAAAAGAAAATCCTTGCTTGCGGATTTGCGACAGCGCCTCTTTCAGGTTATGGGGCGCGCTCAGGGTATGCGGGGTGTAGGTATGCAGGCCTTTTTTATGCAGCAGTTGTACCACCTGCTCATCGGGCAACGTAGCAAGAAACGCCTTGCCGGCGCCGGAGGCGTGCATGGGCAGTTTACCGCCGATAGGCGCTGACATCCGCATCAGGGCGGTACACTGCACCTGATCGATAATCACCGCTTGGTAGTCGCTGGTATCAAGTACCGCCAGGTTCACCGTTTCACCCGATTGCTCCATCAACTGCCGCAGCATCGGATGGACCATCACCAGCAGGTTACGGCTTTGCAAAAAGCTACTACCCACCACAAAAGCATGGGAACCAATAGTCCACAGTCCCAAATCCCCTTCTTGACGGACAAAACCCTGCTGTTGCATGGTGGTCAGCAGGCGATGGGTGGTAGAGTTGGGCAGTCCCGCCTGCTGGGCGAGATCGGTTAGCGCCACGCTGCCGTGGGATTCAGCAATGTATTCCAATAATTTTAACCCACGGGTCAGCGATTGGATCTGTCCAGCGGGAGTCGCGCCGGAAGGCACATTCACTCTGGTTTTTTTTATACGTTTAACCGGGTTATCGATCGCCATAAAGTTGACCTCTCCACACTATTCTGGAATGCATTTTCGTTTTATACCTTATGGCAATATGCCTGAATATGGCCAAAATGTGTATCTTCTTTCGCGTTAAAGCGCTTTTCACTGTGGGTGACGAGGCCGTCCCTTGGTCCATAACCCGGGCATGTCGATAATATCAGCGCCCTGAGTGCGCATTTGTTTTATCATTAGGGGGTTCTTATTGCTTAATATGGCGCGTCCTTTTTCAGTGTTGGAACCTTAAGGTAAGGCCATGTTGAATAGAACGGACAAACTGTATGAAAAATGCAGTGAAGATTACGGCTTCGAAATATGTCTATTGCGGGACTAATCCACCTATACGCTGAGTGTTGAAAGGTTGATACCATGAATGGAAAAGGGAACAAGACGACTCCGATACAGGTTGACCGGTTAGTCGAACTCGCCGCCGCTAACCCGGAGGTAGTCGTGCTCTGGCTCTATGGCTCACAGGCTAAGGGCGATGCAGGGCCTTATAGCGACTGGGACCTGGCGGTAGCCTTCAATCCTGTGAAACTGACAGATCCACTCGACAACCGCCTGCGGCCCGAACTTCTGGCGCTTGACTGGCAGCGGGCATTAGGACTGGACGAGGGTAAACTATCGGTGCTGGATATCAATCAAGCGCCTACCCCGCTAGCCTTTGCGGTAGTGGATGCCAACCACCCGTTGTACACTCGGGATGAAGGTCGACGGCTACAGGAAGAGGCTCGTGTCATGTCACAAATGGAACTTAATTATAATAGGGATACTCATGGCTGATAATACTTATATCACTGCCCTGCGGCTTAGCCTAAATCGCTATCAAGCCGAATTGCTCGAACTGCGCACCTTGCTCGACCAGCGCCCCCTGTCAAACTTAGAGTACCGGGCTGCCGAGCGCTCCCTGCAAGTCTCTATTGAGGCCAGTATCGGCGTGGCGAAACACTCGGCCAAAGCGCTAGCGGGATACAGCCCCCAGGATGCGTATCAGGCTTTTGAGATTCTAACCCAGCGAGGAGTCCAACCCGCAGATGAATTGATAGGCTGACGTAAGATTATCGGGCTGCGTAATGCCTTGGTGCATGATTATCTCAACATTAACCCCGAGATCATCCGAAGCGTAATTAGGCAGGGATATAGCGACCAGTTGTTTACCTTTGCTGTGCAGGGACTGGACTGGTTGGAACAGCATTAGCTACCCCCCTTGTGCCACTTTTATTGTCATCTCATCACTGTCTGAAATTGGAGCGTAGCAGATAGATTGAAGGTGAAACAAAGGTATTTTGCCGCACGATTGCCAACCAATGTGTTTTTTTCTGATTTTATAACCCCCGCCACAGAAATGAATCGTCACCACCATAAAATGATCATTTAAAAATGGAACGCCGTTTTATTTCTAGGGGACTACATGACATCAGGTATCTTCACCCGGACTTTAGTGTTGGCAGTGATGCTAACGTCGGGCGCCTTACAGGCAAGCCCAGCGACCTATCAAACATCAGCCATAACCTCAGATAATCTTCCCGTATTTTATCCTCAACTTAAACAGCAGATGACCTTCCAGGATTCGTGGTTAGCCGGAAAATACCATGATTTTTCAGTGTGGCGTACCCAGACCCGGAAAATTCTGCGTCAAGCCTTGCTGACGCCAGATTCAACCATCGCATTCGCCGCCGAGACCCTTGATCAGCAGGATCGCGGAAGTTATCTCGCTAAAAAAATTGCACTTAACATTACCGATGAAAGCCGGATTCAGGGAATACTATTGACCCCCAAAAGCCACGGTCCACACCCGGCAATTGTGTTGTTACATGATCATGGGTCTAAATTTGATATTGGCAAAGAGAAAATGATTCGCCCGTGGGGAAACCCAGCCCAATTGGCATCGGCCCAAGCGTGGTCGGAAAAGTTTTTTAGCGGGAAATTTGTGGGCGATGAACTCGCAAAACGGGGTTATGTGGTTTTTGCCATTGATGCCCTTGGCTGGGGCGATCGTGGCCCGATGACCTACGAACAACAACAGGCGCTAGCGAGTAATTTTTTTAATCTTGGCCGATCGTTGGCCGGTAACATGGCCTACGAGGATATGCGTACCGTCGATTTTGTGGCGACGTTGCCGTCGGTGGACCGCCATAGAATAGGTGTAGTGGGTTTCTCAATGGGTGCTTATCGAGCCTGGCAACTTGCCGCACTGTCCGACAAGGTCGCGGTCACCGCAGCGATTTCGTGGTTTGGCAGTTATCAGGGGTTAATGACGCCCGGCAACAATGTTCTGCGTGGACAGTCCGCTTTCTACATGCTTCATCCGGGTATTGCGAACAAACTGGATTTTCCCGATATCGCGAGTCTGGCGGCGCCAAAACCGATGCTTTTGTTTAATGGTGGAAAAGATAAACTGTTCCCACAGACATCGGTGGAACAAGCCTATGCCAAAGTCCACACCGTGTGGCGCTCGCAACAGGCGGATGCGCGTTTGATGACCAGGATTTGGCCGGCGTTGGGACATGTATTTTATAAAGAGCAGCAGGATGTCGTTTTTCCTTGGTTGGATCATTGGTTGAAGCCTTGACATCCTACCCGCACGATCATCCCATGTCGTCGGAACCCCTGTTTTTTTGAGCAACTGCCGCGAGGCGGAAAAAAACGGTGGTGACGCTAGTGGTTCTTTGCCAGTGGTATGGCCTCTTTTTTGGCCTGAAGGGGCTTGGGCGCTGAAAGAGAAGGCGACTCACTCATTTTAACAATGTTCATTTCACTGGGCATTGGGCGTTTGGCTGGGGTGTCAATGACCTTGGTTTCCGATAGGTGTTCTGCTTTACCGACGAAAACACCGCCTTCTTTTATCGACAGCGTGGCATACACCAGAGTGCCATTCACGTTTCCGTGATCGTAAATATTGATAGATGTCGCATGGCACTCCCCGTTCGTCGTGCCATCGATAATCAGGTCCCCCGTGGTGATGTTACCTTTCACAAATCCATTTTGCATAACCTTAACCAGGCCGTCGCTCACATCAATATTGCCATACACCTCACCGTAAATATAAACATGCCCGGTGGCGATGATATTGCCGTCAAAACGTGTTTTGCTGGCAATCATGGTATTTCTCTGCGTTTCTTCCGTTGGCTGTTCTTTTTTGACCACAGGAGCAGCAGTGATTTTGCTCACCAGAGGCACATCAACGACCGTTTTATTTTTTCCAAACATAGTAAAGATACTCTCCTGAATGCGGTGCAGTAAAAGGTGCAGTAAAAATGAGCCTAATGCCAGAACACTAAAGGCAACCGTAAAATACGTGGGATGAATGACCATACTGATTAACGCAAAAATCCAGAAAGCGATCCCTATGTAAAAAAAGAGGTAACGCCAATTCATAAAGTGTCTCCCAGACTGACGATCTGGAGGCGTGGTCCACCTCTGAGGTATGACTCATATTCAGCACTGTTTGCTGGTCAACATTCAACGCTGATTGACAACCTTGCCGTGTGTCGCTTAAACATCGATGATAACGCGCCTGACTGTCCCGCGTCGCTATCGCATCGGTTTTTATCGTTATCCCGCCGTAGACTCACTTTCCTGGACTTAACCCAAATAGGGATGAGGGGCGGCGATGCCGAATATTGTGTGTACCGCCGGCCTGGAAAATTACGCTGTTGTCTGGCTGATAATAAAGACCATAACGATGAGATGCTTTTTGTAATGTTTTTCAGCTGAATAGCGACAGTTACTCAATTTATATTGTCATTATAATGATCGAACCCATCACACAAAATAGAGTTGTTCTTGTAAATAAGTATCACTATCAGCATAAAAATATCAAAAATGATAATTCCCATATTGATTATTGCAATCTAAAAAAGTAACAATCCTCAATTATTATCTCTCACTTTTTCCAATCCGTTTTTGCCTGATAGGCTATTTTCAGGAGTGTAACACAACGACCGGGGGGCCGAAAAGACCGTGTTTACCCTTTTGATGTGGGCATTATCAGTACGACCCGTACACTATATGCAGTAGTATATATAATGAATACTGCGGATGAGATCCGCGCCCGCATTGGGCAAGCGTTTAGGGTGGAGGTTGCTAGATGTCGCAGTGGTTGCGGGTTAGTGGGTGCACAGTTTTGGGTCGACATTCAATAAAGTGTGACCTGTCTGGTGTGGAGAAAATATGAGTACCTATCCCTGTATTTTAACCGCTTGGCATGCCCATGAAAAGGAACTGCGCGGTTATCTGATTCATCGCCTTGGCGACCCTTATGGCGCCGATGACCTGCTGCAAGATGTATTTCTGAAGTCCTTACGCCAAGGCGCAGATTTCTGCCGATTGGATAACCCTCGGGCCTGGCTGTTTCAGGTTGCGCGCCATGCTGTGATCGATCAATGTCGGTTAGCGAAACCGCAGAGTGTAATGACGGATGATCTGGCGGCACCCCCAGCAGGCGAGCGCGACCCGGTTGAGCAACTCGATGACTGTCTCATGCGCAATCTCGCCGCGCTGAGTATCGAGGACCACAACATCATATCGCAATGCGATTTGCACGGCATGAAACATCAGGTCTTCGCGGATAACCATGGACTTAGCTTGTCAGCCGTGAAATCGCGGTTGATGCGAGCACGGCAGCGTCTGCATGCCGCGTTACTGCTTCATTGTCAGGTCCGTTTCGATGAGGATGGGAAAGTGTGTTGCCATAAACCTCGCGGTCCGCTCTCTTAATTTAATTCTCGGTCCTCACATTAATTACCGATTTGCAGCATCGTTTTCCCAGTTCATTCGTCTTCTAGATAGAGCAGCGAAATAAACTGGAATCCGCCATGCAAAACAATGTTCACCCTCAGCCACACTCGCCCACCCTATCCTTACGCAATTGGGTTGTTACCCTTGTCGTGTTAATACCGGCGTGGGGGGTGGCCTATGCTTATCTGGACACCTTCGCCAATGCCTTGCTCGGATTGACCGGGTTGACCACCGCCAGCCATCTGGGGGAAGCCCTGCATTTCTTTTTCTTCGATACACCCAAAGTCATGTTGTTGTTGATCGGGATTGTGTTCGCGATGGGCATCATTCAGACTTTTTTTGCGCCAAAACGAACGCGAGCCATGCTCTCGGGCAAACGACTGGGTATCGGCAACGTTCTGGCCGCCAGTCTTGGCATTGTGACGCCATTTTGTTCCTGTTCGGCGGTACCGTTGTTTATCGGTTTCCTGTCGGCCGGCGTGCCGCTGGGTGTGACATTTTCTTTCCTTATCTCAGCCCCCATGGTGAATGAAGTTGCCCTGGTGCTGTTATTTGGCATGTTCGGCTGGAAAGTCGCGGCCCTCTATTTGAGTATGGGCCTGCTGATCGCCATCTTCTCAGGGGTGGTCATTGGCCAACTCAACATGGAGCGTTTTCTCGAAGATTGGGTGCAAAAAATCGCTAAGGGAAACGCAACCCCTGCGACAGAAGCCTCGCTTTCTTGGGGACAGCGCTTTGACACCGGACGCCACCACATCCGTGAGATCGTCGGCAAGGTCTGGCCCTATATTATTGCCGGTATTGCGTTGGGGGCCGGTATTCATGGCTATGTTCCGCAAGACTTTATGGCGTCGATTATGGGTCGTGATGCCGCGTGGTGGTCGGTGCCTGCCGCCGTGTTGCTTGGCATCCCGATGTATTCCAATGCTGCCGGGATCATTCCGGTAGTGGAAGCGCTGATTGGCAAAGGGGCTACGCTTGGAACCGTACTGGCCTTTATGATGAGCATCATTGCGCTGTCAGCCCCGGAAATGATTATCCTCAGAAAAGTCCTCAAACCCCCTCTGATTATCACGTTTGCTACGGTGGTGGCCTGCGGCATATTGCTGGTTGGGTATGTTTTTAATGCTGTTCTATAGATGTCATGAGATGTCATTCGTCCGACCCTATTAACCATCAGGAGATCTATCATGAAAAATATTAAAGTGTTGGGTTCAGGCTGTGCCAACTGCAAAGCAACAGCCAAGCTGATTGAAGCCGTTGCCAAAGAACGGGGTATTCTGGTCTCACTAGAAAAAGTAGAAGATATACAAACCATTATGTCTTATGAGGTAATGAGTACACCCGCAGTGGTGATCGACGGCGCGGTGGTGCATGCCGGCGGGGTTCCTACACATAAAACCGTGACGGAATGGCTAAGCTGAACTGAGCTGGGGTTCTGGCCTCGCCTGTGGCGGCGCTGGTGCCCTATTGCCTTATACTGTTGATGAATATCTGGCATTAACATCGCAATTCCACGAATTTATCTTACTCTTTAGATCACTATGTAAATTTATGTGGGGATCATTCTAATGCTCAATAAGCCAGGATTATCAAGAGTTCTTGTCATAATGACTGCTCTGTTCGCTGCATTGAGCGGGCTATATCTGTTGATTGGCGGTATTTGGCTGGTCAAACTGCACGGCTCGATATATTACATTATTGCCGGCCTGGTGATGCTGACCAGCGCGTGGCTACTGTATCGCCGCCGCCCTGCGGTGTTGCTGTTGTATGCGGTGTTCTTGCTGGGCACAACCTTGTGGGGGTTATGGGAAGTCGGCCCCGATTTTTGGGCACTGACCCCGCGCCTGGATGTGGTGTTCTTTTTTGGTTTGTGGATTGCACTGCCGGTGATTTATCGCCATCTGATTTATCGCCAGGCGGGACGGGGGGGGATGGCACGAGGTGCGCTGGTGGCTTCGCTGGCCATTACCGTCGCCGTGTTGGGGTATGCGATATTTAACGACCCCCAGGAGATCAATGGCACCCTCAGTCCGGCCCAAGCCACCGCCGTCAAATCATCCAGTGGCGTTGCGGATAGCGACTGGCCCGCCTATGGTCGCACCCAGAAAGGAACACGTTACTCACCGCTCGACCAGATCAATGATAAAAATGTCGATCGGTTGCAACAAGCCTGGGTATTTCGTACCGGCGATATGAAAACCGCCTCGGATCCCGTAGAAACGACCGATGAAGTCACACCAATAAAAATCGGCGATAGCCTGTACTTATGTACGCCGCACCAAAAGCTGATTGCCCTGGATGCGGCCACCGGTAAAGAGAAATGGCGCTTTGACCCACAGTTGAAAACCGACCCGTCATTTCAGCATGTCACCTGCCGCGGCGTGTCTTATCATGACAGCGCACCGGCCGCGACCCAAGGCGCCACGGCGCAGGCCGATGCCACGGCAGCCAGCCCCGCCTTGTGTGCTCAGCGTATTCTCTTGCCGGTCAACGACGGGCATCTGTACGCGCTGGATGCACACAGCGGCAAACTGTGCCCTGATTTTGCTGATAACGGCAAACTGAACCTGCAAAACAATATGCCGTTCGCCAGAGCCGGCGCCTACGAGCCCACCTCGCCGCCGATCGTCACCCATAACGTGATCGTCATTGCCGGCGCGGTGACCGATAACTACTCCACCCGCGAGCCATCAGGGGTGATTCGCGGTTTTGATGTGAACAGCGGCAAACTGCTGTGGGCGTTTGATCCTGGCAACAAAAATCCTAATATCCTGCCCGAAGGCCAGCAGCTTTATACGCCCAACTCGCCCAACTCCTGGGCACCGGCCGCCTATGACGCCAAACTGGATCTGGTCTATTTGCCCATGGGGGTCGCCACCCCGGATATTTGGGGCGGCAACCGCACCCCGGAAATGGAGCGTTTTGCCAGTGGCCTGCTGGCGCTCAATGCCACTACCGGTAAACTGGCCTGGTTTTACCAGACTGTGCACCACGATTTGTGGGATATGGATGTACCGGCGCAGCCCACTCTGGCTGATATCACCGATAACAGCGGCCACACCATTCCGGTGGTTTATGTCCCGGCCAAAACCGGCAATATCTTTGTGCTCGATCGCCGCACTGGCGCAACGGTCGTCCCTGCACCGGAAACCCCAGTGCCACAAGGTGCAGCCAAAGGCGATCATGTGTCGCCGACCCAGCCCTACTCCGACCTGACGTATCGCCCACAGAAAAAATTGAGCGGCAAGGATATGTGGGGTGCCACTTTGTATGATCAATTAATCTGCCGCGTAATGTTTCATCGCTTGCGTTATGACGGCCCGTTTACCCCACCTTCCGTGCAAGGTACGCTGGTATTCCCCGGCAACCTGGGGATGTTTGAATGGGGCGGTATCTCGGTGAATACCGATCGTCAAATTGCCATAACCAACCCAATGGCGCTGCCGTTCGTATCAAGGCTGATGCCGCGCGGGCCGAACAATCCAATGGAGCCTAAAGATAATAGCAAAGGCGGTTCCGGTACCGAAGCGGGTATTCAGCCGCAGTACGGGGTTCCTTTTGGGGTGACACTCAACCCGTTCTTGTCACCGCTGGGTGTGCCCTGCAAACAGCCGGCGTGGGGGTATATTTCCGCCATTGATCTGAAGACCAATGATATTGTCTGGAAAAAACGCATTGGTACCGTGCGCGACAGTTCGCCGCTGCCGCTGCCGTTCAAAGTGGGCATGCCGATGCTGGGCGGGCCGATGTCCACCGCGGGCAATGTGTTGTTTATCGCCGCCACGGCAGATAATTATTTGCGCGCGTTTAATGTTTCCAACGGTAAAGCCTTGTGGCAAGCGCGGCTGCCCGCCGGGGGTCAAGCGACACCCATGACCTATGAGGTCAACGGCAAGCAGTATGTGGTGATCGCCGCCGGCGGCCACGGATCCTTTGGCACCAAGCTGGGCGATTATGTTATTGCTTATGCATTACCGGACGCAAAATAACCCTCACGCCCGCAAGGCTGACGGACAACCATGGCATAAGCGTGAGAATGCCATCGCCCTACTCCGGTAGGGTGTGGCCGGATCGGTTCATCATGATTGCGGGCAAACTATCGTTTTATTCAACCAGGCCATCTTTATGTTCAGGTGGCGCTGCGTATCGATTCCATTCCCTATCTTATTGTAAGTAAATGTTTGATCTATTCAATCACACCCGTGTTATTGTTTATTATTAGGTAACCACGCCCGCCAAGGTTTATTAGCCATTAAATGAGATCATCATCACATTAATTAATCCATAGAATATGTGATTAAAATCACAATTAAATCCCGACACCTCATGATGTTTTAATAATGTCCAATCCACCGGACAATCTTTAGTATTGTTGGTATTTCCTTAAACCTCTACAGTCACTATTATCCACTGACCGCTGTCATTGACCGGCAGTAATAACCAAGGGAATCGTCTCAAGCAACCACACAAAAATATAATCGCCAGCAAATTTGACGCACAATGCAAGGGTAATATGATGCAACCACTTACCTCGCGACAAAATAAATTATTGAAATATTTACTACAGCATCAAGAGTATGTCACGGTAAAAAACATAGCCGAATATCTGGATGTATCAGAAAAAACCGTCCATCGCGACATGCAGTTCGTTGAGGTTTTCCTTTCGGCCTGGAATATTCATCCAGACAAAAAAGTGGGGGCCGGCATTATGCTGATCGCCGATGATGCTCAGCATTTGCTCCTGCTTGAGCAACAGATCACACCAGACGACGGCGATCTGGACCTGCTGGTCAATAACTCGCGACGGATAAAAATCGCCACACAACTGCTGAGCGACACACCACAGGAAACCTCGATCAGTAAATTGTCCGAGCGCTATTTTATCAGCAGTGCGTCTATCGTCAATGATCTGAGAATCATCGAAAGCTGGATCAATCCGCTGGGCCTGATGCTGATACGCAGCCAAAGTGGTACCCATATCGAAGGCAGCGAGAACAATGTACGACAGGCAATGGTCTCGCTGATTAATGGCGTGATGAACCATAAAGAGCCGGGCAGTATTAATCATTCCAGACTCGACCCCGGCAGCTACAAGGCCCTGGTCCATTATTTCGGTGAACATGATATTGATTTTGTCCAACAACTGTTAGAGGACATGGAGCGGCAACTCTCTTATCCGCTGGGTGAGCCCTATTATATTAATATTTTTACCCATATCCTGATTATGATGCACCGTATGGCGCTGGGTAACTCGTTAATGCTGAGCGAAGGGACGCGGCACCAACAGGTGGATAAACGTATTTTCGCTATTGCTGCCAAGATGGTGCAGCAAATCGAACAGCGGGTCAATAATCGGTTACCCTCCGATGAGGTCTGGTTTATTTATCAATATATTATTTCGTCCGGTATCGTTATCGAGGAGCGCGCCAATCATCCGGCCATAGAGTATCAATTATCTAATAACGAATCTCGCCGTCTGACCATGAATTTAATTGATATCTTTTCTGATCTGATTAGTCTCGATTTGCGTAGCGACACTCAACTGTATGAGGGTTTACTGATACATATTAGGCCGCTACTTAATCGACTTAAATATAATATTCTTATCCGTAATCCATTGTTGGACGATATAAAAAAAGAATTCCAGGAAATTAACCAGATTACCGATTTCGCCACTCAACAGCTGTGCAAATGTTTTCAATTACAGGAGATTTCCGAAGATGAGGTCGGTTACCTGACGGTACATTTCCAGGCGGCGCTGGAGCGGCAAATTGCCTGTAAGCGTATTTTGGTGGTTTGCTCCAGCGGGGTCGGCACCTCCCATTTATTAAAAAGTCGAATTCTGCGTGCGTTTCCATCCTGGACCATCGTCGGGGTAGTATCAGCCAGTAATATGGTCGGATTTTGTCAGCAGGAAGAGATTGATATGGTGATATCCACCATTCATCTGGGAGAAGATAAAATACCCATCATCTATGTTTCGGCATTTTTTAATGATGACGATATCAAGCGCGTCACGGATAAAGTGATCGCCAGCAAATTGTATCAGGCGGTGAGTCAGTTATCGGCGGCTGAGCATTAATTTTCTTAAAGTAGTGGTGAGGTAAAATTGATGGACATTACTAAAATTCTCAATGCCAATCGCGTAAAATTAACCATGACAGCCAGTAATAAAAAAGAGGCGATTGCCGAATTAACCGACCTACTGTACGACGACGGTGCTATCAGTTCAAAAGAGGCGTTTATCCGTGATGTCTGGTTGCGTGAAGCTGAAGGTTCCACCGGCTTTGAAAACCATATTGCCATTCCCCATGGCAAATCATCCGCCGTCAAACAGACCACCCTGGCGATTGGCCGCACCTGCCGGGATATCGAATGGGAAACACTGGATGGCAGTCAGGTCCGCTGCATTATTCTTTTTGCCGTGCGTCTGGAAGATCAGAACACGACCCATATTCGCCTGCTGTCTCAGGTTGCCAGTGCTCTGGCCGATGATGAGGTGATTGATCAGCTACTGGATGAGTCCGACCCCGAAAAAATTATCCAACTGTTCAGCCAATACGCGGAAACAGACCTCTGTTAACTCACACAAAGACGAGGCATATGATGAAAATAGTTTGTGTAGCCGCCTGCACGGCGGGCATTGCGCATACCTACATTGCGCGCGAAAAATTAATAAAAGGTGCCAAAGCGCTTAACTACGATATCAAGGTTGAAACCCAGGGCACCATCGGTACTGAAAATGAATTATCCCCTGAGGATATCGCCGCAGCCGATGTGGTTATTCTCGCGGTGGATATAAAAATAAAAGGTGAAGAACGATTTAAAGGAAAACCGGTGGTCCGGGTAAAAACAGACATTGTTATTAAATCCCCTGCTAAATTTCTGGAGAAAGTGACTCACTCATTAACACAAGCCTGAATATACATTTCTCGGGAAAAACATTATGAGCAACAACAAAAATAAACTTGGACAGGAAATAAAGGGGCATTTGCTCACCGGTATTTCCTGGATGATCCCACTGATCGTCGCCGCCGGCATCTGTATCGCGCTCGGCCAGGTGATTGGTGGCCCCGACGTTGCACGCAAAACCGGCAGTTTTGCCTGGATGTTGAACCAGATCGGCGGCTGGGGCATGGGACTTATTGTGCCGATGATAAGCGCAGCTATTGCGTATTCGATTGCCGACCGGCCCGGCTTTGCGCCGGGGCTGATCATCGGTTTCATCTGCGCTCAGATCCAGACCGGATTTATCGGCGGCATCCTCGGCGGTTTCCTGGTGGGGTATACGGTGTTGTTATTGCGTAAAACCATCAAGTTACCCACGTCGATGCAAGGCCTGATGCCAGTGATGATCCTGCCGGTACTTAGCACCATTATCGCCGGGCTGCTGATGATGACCTTTATCGGTCAGCCAATAGTCTGGCTTCAGAAGGTGCTCATACATCTGCTGGAGTCGATGCAAGGTGGATCGAAGTTTCTCATGGGGGCCATCCTGGGCGCCATGGCGACCTTCGACTTCGGCGGGCCGGTGAATAAAACCATGTCGCTGTTTGCCGATGGCATGCTGGTGGACGGTATTTACGGGCCGGAAGCGGTGAAGTTCGTCGGCTCCATTATCCCGCCATTCGGCATCACACTGTCTTTCCTGCTGACGCGCCATAAATACACCAAAGCGGAAAAAGAGGCACTCAAAGCGGCATTCCCCATGGGCATCTGCATGATCACCGAAGGGGTGATTCCGATAGCCGCGCGGGATCTACTGCGGGTGGTGGCCAGTTGCGTGGTCGCCTCGATGGTGGCCGGCGGTCTGATCATGGTGTGGGGTGTCGAGGCGCCAGTGCCGCACGGTGGCCTGTTTGTGGTGCCGCTGTTTACCAAGCCCCTGATGTTCTGCCTGGCGCTCGGTATTGGTACGGTGATTTGCGGCGTGATGCTTTCGCTTATCAAAAAGACCGTTACCCAGGCTGATGAAGAGTTCGATGATGTGGAAGATCACAACGTTCGCGATGAAGACATCAAGTTCACCCTTGAATAAAAAGCCTGACGCCTGACCACCACCGGTTTACGCACCACACATCCGTGATGTTCACGGATGCGGGAAAACTTTACCCCTAATCTTACTCTTGAAGGAGAATGAACATGCTTATTTCCATGCACGAGATGCTGAAACCTACACGCGAACATCGCTTTGCCATCGGCGCGTTTAACGTGGCGGACAGCTGCTTTATCCGGGCGGTGGTCGAGGAAGCGGAGTCGACCAATAGCCCGGCGATCATTTCGATTCACCCCAGCGAACTGGCGTTCGTTACCGACGAGTTTTTCGCTTATGTCCGGGAAAGAACCTTGCGTAGCCCTGTGCCGTTTGTGATTCACCTGGATCATGGCGCTTCTATCGCTCATGTGATGCGTGCGATCCAGTGTGGTTTTACCTCGGTCATGATCGACGGTTCGCTACTGCCGTATGAAGACAACGTGGCCCTGACGACCGAGGTGGTCAAACTGGCGCATGCAGTCGGGGTGTCGGTCGAGGGCGAACTGGGTACTATAGGCGATACCGGCACCACCATCGAGGGCGGGGTCAGCAAGGTTATTTATACCGAACCGGCGCAGGCGGAGGATTTTGTCAAACGCACCGGGGTGGATACGCTGGCGGTGGCCATCGGCACCGCGCACGGCATCTATCCCAAGGATCTCAAACCGGAACTGCAGATGCATATCCTGCGGGATATTTCGCAGCGGGTCACCATCCCATTGGTACTGCATGGCGGATCCGCCAATCCGGACGCGGAGATAGCGGAAGCGGTGACGCTGGGCGTCGGCAAGATCAATATTTCCAGCGACATGAAATTTGCCTATTTCAAAAAAGCTCGTGAAGTGCTTAGCCGTGAAACCTGGTGGGATCCGAACGCCATTTATCCGGAGCCGATCCTGGCCGCCAAAGAGGTGATCCGTTACAAAATGTCGCTGTTCGGGTCGACCGGCAAAGCCTCGTTGTATTAAGCCCCACCGGGCAGGCGGCAACCGCCGGTCCGGGTGTTATCTCACCGGGGGCGGTGTCGGGCAGGCCCCGATGACACCGCCCGCGTATC
The DNA here is from genome assembly GCF_035013185.1 of Acerihabitans sp. TG2. Classification (NCBI taxonomy): domain Bacteria; kingdom Pseudomonadati; phylum Pseudomonadota; class Gammaproteobacteria; order Enterobacterales; family Pectobacteriaceae; genus Acerihabitans; species Acerihabitans sp. TG2. The sequence continues at coordinate 172,452 of NZ_JAYGJO010000003.1, read as the reverse complement.
ATCCTGTTGAACATTGCACCAGGAATACACTATGTTGCATATAGGTTTGGATATTGGCGGCACGAAAACCGAGGCGGTGGTGCTCACCGCTGAGGGAGGCGAGCTTTATCGACACCGCAGTGCCACCAAAACCGAGAGTTATCCGCAATTTTTCACCTTTGTCTGTCAGCTCATCTGCGATCTCAAAACGCGATTTCCGGCGCCACTGTCAATCGGCATTGCATTGCCGGGCAGCGTATCACTGCTGACCGGCCTTATCAGAAATTCCAATATTTTATCGATTAACGGCCAACCTTTGCAGCAGGATTTGCGTCAGCGGCTGGGACGGGAGGTGGCGATCGGTAACGATGCCAATTGTTTTGCTCTCTCGGAGGCGGTGGATGGCGCAGGACAGTCGCACGACATCGTGTTTGGCGTCACCCTTGGCACCGGCTGCGGCGGAGGACTGGCTATCGGTCAACGGATTATTGCCGGCAGTCATGGCAATGCCGCGGAGTGTGGCCACAACCCGCTACCTGGTTATGCCTTTGATCGGGATGGGCCGCCGTTCCGCTGTTACTGCGGGCAGCAAAACTGCGCGGAACTGTTTGTGTCCGGCACTGGCCTGGCCCAGCGCTTTACGCTGGCCACCGGCATAACGGCCACCGCGCGGGAGGTGATAGCACTGGCGGCGCGGGGAGACCCGGCGGCGGTTGACCGGTTTGAGCTGTATCTGGATCAGTTGTCAAAGTTGTTGGCATCAATCATCAATCTGGTCGACCCCGGGGTTATCGTGCTCGGTGGCGGCCTGTCTAATGCGTTGGCTGCCCGCCAGGATCTGGCGGCACGGGTGGCGGAGCATGTTTTTACCGACCAGTTCACAACCCGTATTGTACCGGCGAAGCACGGCGACAGTAGCGGGGTGCGCGGAGCCGCCTGGATTGGTCGCGCCCGGTTAGCCAGCCGAGGGCCGGCGAGCTGATTACCGTTCGGGTAAGCCGAGCGTACTTTATCATTCGCCATGACCCGGGCAGGGCACGGACAAGCACGGGCGGTGAGATTTTCCACGCTTTCAGTGCTGTGCAAAGTGCTGAACTGCCAGCCCGGCGACATTCTGGACTATCTGCCCGATGACGACACGGGCGAAGCCGCCAGGATAACCGATAAAATCGATGATTAACGACCTTATGGACAATGCTGTCCATGTGGGTTCTCCGCCGCACGTGCTGGCTCTGCCGGTCGAGGTTGTGGTCAGCGGGTCCCGACAGCAGGAGCCTTCCCAACAATTAGCACTCAAGGTAAGGTTATTCCTTCACCGCACCCGCCATCAGGCCATTCATAAAGTAGCGCTGTAGCGATAGAAAAATCACCAGCATCGGCACCACGGCCAACGCCGACATCGCCAGCAGGCGTGGCCAGTTAATGTCAAACTGGCCGACATTACTGGCCAGCGCCAGCTGTACCGTCCATTGGCTTTGATCGCTTATCACCAGAAATGGCCATAAAAAGTCGTTCCAGCGCCAGACAAAGTTGAACGCCGTGAGGGTGGCAATCGCGGGCAGCGATAATGGCACGACAATGCGCCATAGGATCCGCCATTCACTGGTGCCTTCGAGACGCGCCGCCTCAAGCAAGCTATCGGGAATATTGCGGATATACTGCCGCATCAGAAAGACCCCGGTGGGCGTGGCGGCCGGCGCGATAATGACGCCCCACAGGCTGTTGAGCAAATGTAAATCGCGTAGCAGCAGGAAAATGGGGATCAATATTATTTGCAGCGGGATCATCAATGCGCACATGATTATCATGAAAATCAGCGTATCGCCATAGAAGCGAAACTTTGCCAACGCATATCCCGCCATGACGCTGATGGACACCGAAATCGCCGCCGACGTTATGGAAACAAAAAAAGAATTTCTCAGCGTTTGGACAAAATTAGTGTTTTGAAACACATCGAGGAAGTTATCCCATGATGGGTTTTGCGGCCATAACGACGGTGGCCAAGCGAAAATCTCATCCACTGACTTGAGCGCATTGGAAAAAATCCAGATCGGCGGCAGCAGAAAAAACACCAGCATAATGCCAATAATTAACCAGCGCATCCGATGAGATGAACGATTCATTTGATATTCCTCGACAAGCGAAGTTGGACTACCGAGAGAGCAAACAAAATGACGAAGAGCACCACCGACTGCGCCGCCGCAATGCCCGCCGTGGCCGGTTGCATAAAGGCGTTTTCATAGATGGTCTGGATCAGGTAGACCGTCGAGCGTCCGGGTCCTCCGCCGGTCAGTGAAATCACCAACTCATAGACTTTGAACGCTTCAATGGACGACAGTACGATGACCACCACCACGCTGGGCTGCAGCAGGGGTAACGTGATCCTGGCAAAGGTACGCCAGCGCTTCGTACCGTCTATGCGGGCGGCCTCATAGAGATCTTCCGGGATCGCCGTCAATCCAGCGAGCAGTATCATCATATTAAAACCGGCGCTGGCCCACACCCAGACAATCACCACGGCAATCTGGGCCATGGTATCCTGCTGCAGCCAGGGCACCGGATTGACGTTCAGCAGGCTGAGTACATAATTAATCAGCCCTGAGTTGTAGCCAAACAGCCATTTCCACATAATGCCGATCGTCAGCAAACTGATCATTGAGGGGAAAAACACCACGGTACGCGCCAGGCCAAAACCTCGGATTTGCGGCGCCAGCAGCAGCGCCATTCCCAACGCCACCACCAGATTGAGCGGCACGGCAAACACGACGAACATTACGGTTCTCAGCAGAACCTGCTGAAATTCCGGATCGCCGAAAACATGAATAAAGTTGTCGATGCCGACAAACTTAGGTAGCGTGCTGGGCACCTGTGGTAGTACCACCACTCCGCGCTGGAATATCGACATCCAGAAGCCCTGCACCAACGGGTAAAAGGTGAATAGCAACAACAATCCCAGCGAAGGGAAGATCAGCAAATAAGGCCATAGCGTCCTGCCATGGCGCGTTAACCACGATGAGCTGCCCTGAGGTTCCCGCAAGGCCGTTGGCTGCTGATGGATCGCGTTCATTTTGCCGCCTCTAACCCATCCGATGCCGCCTTGGTGATTTTATCAATCGCCTGTTCCGGCGTGATCTGATGCGTTACCGCCTGCATCACCGCATCCTTAATCGGCGCCCAGACAAACTGCATTGCCTGGTTTGCCTGGTCGGTCGCCGCGTAGGCGGGGCTATCCACCAGTTCACGCTGCATCTGCGCCATCGCCTGACTTATTTTCGCATTGTTATAATCGATGGGTTCATCCGAGAGCGTTGCCGGGATCATACCAATCGGTACCGAAAGGCGCTTTAGAATGGCCGGTGAAGTGAGCCATTTCACCACGTCAGTCGTTTCCTGCAGGTGCTGGCTGGTATTAAACGCCACGACATATTCACCGCCATAGACGCTGGAGCTGACGGTACCTTTCGGTGTATAACCGGCACGCCAGTCGAATTTGGCGCGCTGCGCCAGCGAGCTAAGCTGCCAACTGCCGGTCATCCAAGCCACCGCCTGGCCGCCGATAAACAACTCTTTGGGGTTGTCCGAACTCGCCCCCGACCATTGGCCGCGCGGCAGATACTCGTCGGCGATATGGACAAAATCGGCGAGGGTTTTCGCGGCCTTCTGCTTATCCATCACCACTTTGTAAGGCGGCTGCGTGGAAAACACATAATTTCCATACTGGTATTCATGAATAATCCAACGGCTGGCGGATACATCCCATACCAAGGGATAGCGGATATGCGCTTTCTGAGCAACTTCTTTGATTTTCGGCAGGAATTCTTCCCAGGTCCAGCCGGTTTTCATGTCAGGCAACGCCACGCCCGCTTTCTTAAACGCATCGGCGTTCAGCAGCAGACCGGTTGAGGTAACATATAAGGGGGCGGCGATAGCCTTGCCGTCCAGACGCGCACCGTCGGCCCAGCCTTTGATGTAATGATCAAGATAATCTTTGCCAAAGTATTGATTGAAATCGACGAGATAAGGCCGGATCACCGCCTCCATGGAAGAGGTTTTGGAAATATCCGGCATACCTGAACCCGACGCTGCATATTGCCGGAATTTCTGGATCACATTGTCGTAAGGTACCAACTGCAGGTTAAACGTGGTTGCCGGGTGCTGCTGAGTGTACTCACTCAATAACGTCTTAAGAATAGTGGATTCATTTTTGTCCGTTTCATACCACATGACAGTGAGTTCGGCAGCCTGTAGGGACGAACATGCCAAGGTGATGGCGCCGGTCAATACTGCGATAGCAACTTGCTTTTTCATAATGTATTGTCCTGATCAATGTAACAACGTTAAACACGGTCGCAAAAAAGGGTTATGACGGGTCCGGCTGAAAATGATGGGGGTATTTCATCACCACGGCGGCGGGCATCCCGCTCCATCCTTGCAACAACGATCCTCGGCCGAACGGCGGAGAAAAATACTCCACCGCCCCAGCCCATCCCTGTTCGAGACAGGTCTGCCACCAGCGGGTCAAGGGATATTCGCAGCCGGGCAGGTCAAAGCGCAGTAGGGTATCGGCGTATAGGCCGTCGAGATACGGCCAGTCGGCCCCGTTGTGATAGCGCATTACAAACGCCGATTTTGCCCGCGTATCACAGCGACGTTTAAACGGCGGCCAGGCGCACATAACGCCCCAGTCACCATATTTCTGCTGGGGGTTATAGCGGGTTTCCAAGCGGGTTTGTACTTGGCGCAGCACCTGGCGCGCACGTTCAGCGGACACCGCGCCATAGCGCAGTAGCGTCAGGCTATCCAGCGTTAAATGATCTTCAACAAAATCGCTTGGATCACCATAGTCGGCATAATGGCCGGCGGGTTGCAGCAAGGCATCATCGAGATGGCGGCGCGCATCTGCACCCAGTTTTTCACAGCGCACGGCCAGCGTTGGATCCTGCCCTTGCGCCCAGTCGGCGACCGCATCCACGGCACCGATCCACAGTCCCAAATCGTAAGCCACGTAACCGGAACGATAAACATTGTCCGCCCAATCGCGATCGTTATTGACCGGTTTGCGCGGCAAGCCGTTATCGTGTTGAATAAAGCGCTCATAGCGGGAAATTATGGCGCTGATTTGCGGCCAATATTGCCGGCATAGCGAGCGATCGCCGGTGGCGCGCACATAGTCGGCGATAGTCAGAATAAAAAATAACGGGCTGTCGAAATGGTCGCTCCACCAGTCCTGCGCTCGACTGTGATTCTCAGTTACCGCCGGATTATTCAGCCGCGCCGCTTCCCAGGCCTCGGACAATCCGGGACCATTGTGAATCACGCCGCTGGGCGCTTCCCCGTTTGGCTGTATGCCCGTAGCCAGCAGGTGGATTTGTTCTAGCACAACGTGCGGTTCAAGCATAAGCAACGCCTGTAGCGTCCAGTATCCATCACGGTAATAGGTGCGGGCGGGCGCACTGTAATCCAGGCCCGCAGCGAGGCCGGCAAAACGTCCGTTATGGTCGTGGCGAATGCTGGATAACGCGGCATGGGTACTTTGCAGTACCATGCTGCGCATCAGCGGCTGCGCCAGAGGGAGACGGTCGCAATAGGTAATATAGCGTTGCGCTTCCTGGCGGATTTGTTCGGCGCTCAACGCCAGGCCGCGTTCAGCCTCCACATTATCCTGTCCGGCGGCAATCAGTACATCCGCGCCGCGCTGTTCAATTATCACCACGCCCCAGGGCAACGTCCAACGCCGCAGTGAACCTGATTGCGCTTTATTCGATTTGCCTCCCAACTGATCCCACCAGGCTCGCTTACGCGCCGGATAAAAACGCTGGAAGCGCGTGTTGCTGAGCAAAATAACCGGCTGCGACTGAGCCACATAAAAACCCTGCCGGCCTGCCGTTAGCCGATTAGGCGCCAGCAGATAAGGACCGTCAAACGCCGACAGATAGATGCTGCCAAAAGAACCGCTGCCCCATAACGCCAATTGCACCACGCCTTGCGGCGAAAAAGTGCCCTGCAGGCGATGCGCCATAAAGGGTAACAACATTGCCGATTGGCCGGCTAATTGCCCATCATTTTGCGGAATAAGCGCGCATTCGGATGGACAAGGGTTAACGGATGTCATACTGGGATCCTCTCGCTATCTGCCTGAACAATCGCGTCCAAACAGCGCTGGTGGGCAAGGTAAACGGCACCGATCACCCCAGCATCATCACCCAGCGCGCTGCCGGTTAGCTGAACGGGCATCGGGAGTAACTGGTGCACGAAATGTTGGATTTGCTGATAAAATGCCGGCCTGGCGCCAATCCCGCCGCCCAGAATCAACCACTCCGGGTTCAGCAGACTGATGGCGGCGGCCACGCCAAGGGCGGCGATGCGTGCGGTTGTTGCCATGACCTCTTTGGCCTGAACATCACCCCGTTCGGCCTGACGGAAAATATCAATCACCGCCGTATCGCCGTGCGGGTAACGCTGGCGAATAGCATGGCTGCCGACCCGATCTTCAAATATTCCGCAGGCGGACACCTGCGCATCATCATAGGGTGTGGCGCTTAACGGCAATAATGAGATCTCCCCCGCCATGCCCGTATGACCGCGGATGATGTAGTCCTGGATGATAATGCCCATCCCGACGCCGGTGCCAAAGGCGATAAACACCAGCGAATCGCTGTTTTGCCCATGCCCCTGGTGGTATTCCCCCAGCGCCGCCAAATTGACGTCATTCTCAAAGGTCACCGGGCACTGCCGTCCATCGGCCAACGTAAATACCGGCGGCAATCGTGAGGGTAGATGCAGGTTGGGCGAGAGATTGACATTGCCCTGCTGGTCAATCGCACCGGGAATACCAATAGCAACATGCTGCAGACGCCGAGGATCGACACCGCCCTGTTGCAGCATATCGCCGGCCAACTGTCCCATCTGATCGAGCGCCGCCGTTTCGTCGCCCTTGCGCGTAAACTGCACGGTTTGCGCAAGTATCCGGCCGTCTAATGCCGCCAAGCGCCCTTTTACTTTGGTGCCCCCCAGATCGAACCCCATCACCACCGGCGACTGCGGGTGCAGTTGAACGCGTTGTAAGGTCCGCTGAATGATTTGCTGTTGTTCCAGCATATCAAGCACTTGTTGCTCAACCGCGGGCGAAACATCCAGCGCTGACACCCAGTCGGAGGATCGCTGTGATGACAGACGCTCCAATTGTGATAATACTAATGAAATTGTCTTATTAAGTGGCCTAAGGTTCGCCATATGCTGTCCTTTTCTCCAGCAGCGGGTTGCGATATAGTTAGTTCATCAACCTTACGAATTAATAGCGTTCCTGGTGTTTGACGTCAATATGCCCAATGGATTTATCGCGGAAAAATTGCAAAAAAGAGAGGTAGGTAGCACTTTTGCTACCGGGTTGTCCCTTTTTTTTCAGTCTGTTTGGGCGTTTAAACCGGATCAGCTTAGTATCGAGAGTATATAAATGATTGATATAAATAATGATGTTCCAGTATTGCGCCAAATTTCAGTCCATGCCGTGATGGAGTATCTTTTGCATTCAGGCCCGGCCTCTCGTGCCGCAATGGCTAAAGCAACCAAACTCTCCAAACAAACCATGTCAGAGGTGATCCTCACGCTGGAAGAACGTGGCTGGGTGCGACCATGCGGCCTGTCATCCGGTAAAGTGGGCCGTGCCGCCATGAATTATGAAATATCCGACGACCTGTTTTACGTATTGGGTATGGATGTGGGGGCGACCACCATTCGGCTTAGTCTGGTTAACCTGCAGGGTATCGAGATCGCCCATTATGAAGAAGCCAACGACAACACCGGCGGGGATAATCTGGTCAACAAACTCTGTCGGCTCAAGGATGAAATGCTTATGCGATGCGCAATAAAACCGCATAAGCTCCACAGCGTGAGTATGGCGATTCCGGGGGTGGTAAATCAAAAAACCGGCACCCTCGCCTTTGCCCCCAATCTGAATAAAATGGAAGGATTTGAACTGCTCAGCGCCATGCAGCGGTCCTTCAATTGCGAAGTGCTGATCGAAAACGATGTGAATGCGGCGGTTATCGGGGAGTATTGGCGCGGGCGGGGCCAGGATACTCAATCCCTGGTTTTCGTTTCGCTTGGCACCGGCATCGGCATGGGGCTGCTGCTCGATGGCATACTGCTGCGGGGCGCCCTGGGCGCGGCAGGCGAGGTCTCATATCTGCCGCTGGGCGCCGATGCCTATGCGCCGGAAAATCTGCGCCAGGGTACCCTAGAGTCAGTGATTGGCGCGGCGGGCATCAGCCGTCGTTATCATTTCGCCGGCGGTCCTGCGGATACGTCGGTGCGTGAAATCCTGGAGCATTATGTGAACAAACAGCCTGCCGCCATTCTTGCCATTGAGGAAACGGCACGGATCGTCGCACTATTGATGCTGTCGATATCATCGATGTTTGATCCGGAAAAAATAATCATCGGCGGCAATATCGGCTCTCGCCCCGAGCTAATTGAACGCATACGCTATTACCTTGCAACCTGTTCGCCCCATCCCGTAGCGCTGGAATGCAGTGCGCTGGGCGCACAGGCCACCTTAACCGGCGCCGTGGCTATTTCACTGAATAAACTTCACAACCTCTTGTTTGGGCTAGAAGATTTACCAAAAAAAATTCAGTTGCCGAAGCATAGCCAGCCGGGTCTCTGACCAGTGTTTGATTCAAATCCCGCTTCTTTGGGTTTCGTCACATATTTGCAATTATTTAGTTCGGCATATTGACGAACTAAATATTTTTACCTCACTATGGCGCTATGCTTTTATCGCGTCGCGGGTTTACCGTTAGCCCACATGATAAATTTTGTCATTTTAGCCGAGGACGGAGCAATCTGATGGCACAACTTACGCTGGCAACTATCACCAAATCATTTGGCGATACGCAGATCATCAAAGGGGTAGATCTGGATATCAAAGATGGGGAGTTTGTGGTGTTTGTCGGCCCGTCGGGCTGCGGTAAATCCACGCTGTTGCGTCTTATCGCGGGCCTGGAAGAATGCACGTCCGGCCAGATCAGCATTGGCGGTAACGACGTTACGCACGTTTCACCTAGCGACCGCGGTATTGCCATGGTGTTTCAGACCTATGCCCTGTATCCGCATATGACCGTGGAGCAGAATCTGTCGTTTGGTCTGGAAAATACCCGGATGCCGAAAGCCGAGATCCAACAGCGGGTGCTGGAGGCAGCCAAAATGCTGCAAATCGAGCAGTATCTGGCCCGTAAACCCCGATCTTTATCCGGTGGTCAGCGTCAGCGCGTCGCTATTGGCCGGGCCATCGTGCGCCAGCCAAGCGTGTTTTTGTTTGATGAACCTTTGTCTAACCTTGACGCAGCGCTGCGCGTTGACACGCGCTCCGAAATCATCAACCTACATAAGCGTCTGCAAAGTACTATCGTTTATGTCACCCATGATCAGATCGAAGCGATGACCATGGCCGATCGCATCGCCATTCTCAACGCAGGCATCGTCGAACAATTCGATAAGCCGCTGGAGGTGTTTAGTCACCCCAGAAACCGCTTCGTCGCCGGTTTTATCGGTTCACCTAAGATGAACTTCTACCGGGGTACCATAGCCGCCTTGGCTGGCAATCTGGCCACCTTAGCGATCGCCGCTTTCCCGAAAATCGTCGTCCCGGTGAACACCGAGCTCGCTCAGGTTGGTATGGCGATCGAATTGGGAATCCGTCCAAGCCATCTGCGTCTAGAAGCACAGGCGAATAACGACACCGTGCCGTTCCGAGTGGATTATGCGGAGCTTATCGGTACCGAAACCTATATGTATGGTCATATTGAAGAAAACGGCAGCAAGACCACCTTTCATCTGGCCGATAATATCAGCGTAAATGAAAACGATTTACTGCATCTGGCGTTGCCGACGCAGCGGCTACATTTGTTTCGCATCAGCGACGGCTTATCATTGGCAGCTCGTTAGCGCACTGTGCGCATGCCTACTATTGCGGTACCTCGGGGTGATAAAAGAAGGATTTTTCTCACTCCCTTATCACATGAGGTCATGATGCAGGCTTATCTATCGCTTATCGCCATTACCGGCGCATTGGCCGCGAGCACCGTCAGCCCGGGGCCAAGTTTTATCGTGGTGGCCAGGAATGCGATGTCCTTATCCCGCCGGCATGGGTTAACCACCGCCCTGGGTATGGGTTCGGGCGCGTTTATCTTTTCGGTGCTGGCCTTACTCGGATTACATACCTTGTTTAGTGCGGTTCCAACCGCCTTTTGGGTCTTAAAAATCCTGGGTGGGGCATATCTTCTTTTTTTGGCCGCGAAAATTTTGCGCTCGGCGCGTCAGCCGATGCAGGTCGAGGAGCTGAATAAAACATCCGCAATCTCACTGCGGCGAGCCTATGGTTTTGGCTTGCTGACGCAGCTAAGTAACCCCAAAAGGGCTATCGTGTTTGCCGGGGTATTTTCGGCATTATTGCCACAGGACATTCCGAGCTATTTTTTTGCGGTAATACCGCTGGTGACCTTCTGTATCAACGCCGGCTGGTATTCCATCGTGGCGTTGATACTCTCGGCTGAAAAACCGTGCGCCGCGTATCTGCGCTGTAAAACCGTGGTTGACCGCACTGCGGGCGGCGTGATGGGTTTACTGGGTTTGAAGCTGATATTAAGCAGTAAATAAAATCAATGGGCGGCTCTCATCCGAGTACAGGGGAGTGGCGAAACTCTATTCCTTAGCCTAGTTGCCCAGTGCCATAGAGTGTTAACCGCACCGGGGCTACCCGCGGCGGCAGGTATCAGCGCCGTTAGTCTCGCGCCCATTCACCACCAGACGGGCTAGTTATGGGGTGCTTGGCGTTTAAGCACAATCGAACACGTATAACGATCCGCCTGGTGGATGGATACGGTGGTCTCAAACGTCTCTCTGCGGCGATCGATATAGCGGCGGACAATCCTCAGCGCCGGCGAACCGGCCTCGACGCACAGCGCCTTGGCAATCTTTGGCGGCACCCCCACGGCCGAGATGGTCTGCCTGACCTCTTCGCCGTGGATACCATAGTGTTCTTCAATCAAATCGCTAATGAGCGCATAGGGATCGCTACGCACCAGTTGCTTGACTTTGGTAAAGTCGATACTGACGTAGCTGTCGGTCCAGCAGATGGCGGCATCGCTTTTCTGGCTATCTTCACGAATACTGGCGATGTGCAGCCAGCGGGAGCCGGGTTCGCAGCCGATAACCAACGACAACGCATGATCGGCGACAATGTCGTCGATCTTCTTCACCACCCGCATATTATTCTTGGCCAGTACCAGCAGGTCCTCCAGATAGGCTAACGGGTGATTCATGCTGCCCTTCACCTGTGCGCAGACCAGCGTGCCGATCCCCTTGTGCCGAGAAATCAGCCCTCTTTCTGTCAGATCGCGCAAGGCCTCGCGAACCGTATGACGGCTTACCTGATAATGCTCGCACAACTCCATCTCCGACGGCAGCAAAGATCCAGCCGGATACTTACCCGAAGCAATGCTCTGCACCAGAAATGGTGGATCGGGTGTTAAAGAGTTCGGCTGCTAAAAACTGATGGTCTGAAACCAAACGACCCACTCGATTGAGGAGATTACAATGTCATCAAATTCATATTCCTGCCGGGGATGGCAGCCAACCCGCTAGCGGGCAGCTTGGCGAAGACCTTTTGGGGGTAGAAATCACGTGGGGCAGTTGGTTTGTTGCTGCGGTCGGGCCTGCCATGGTCTGTTTTTGTCTGATGCCGCTATTGGTCTACCGCATCATCAATCCAGAGCTCAAAAAGACGCCTGAGGCCAAAGAGATGGGCCGCCATGCGCTCGCTGAGCTTGGCCCGATGACGCTCACCGAAAAAAAGGTCGCAGTCGGATTTTTACTCGCCCTGTGGGTTGGGGAACCAGCCTCATCACCGGCCTGTCGGCAACCAGCGTCGGATTGGGATTGGCAGCCTATCTGTTCGCCTCGGGCGCCGTTGACTGGAAAGCGCTACTGCAAGATCATGCCGCGTGGGATACGGTGATTTGGTTCAGCGTCATCATCAGTCTGGCTACAGGCTTGTCGGATCTTGGTTTCATACCCTGGATGACCGTCAAACTGGGCAATTCGGTCCATGGCTTTGGCGCCATGCAAACCTTTGTTATTCTCGCCTTGCTGTATATTTACGTTCACTATTTGTTCGCCACCGCCTCAGGACACGTTGCCGCGCTATACGCTCCCTTCGCCGCCACGGCGATCGCCGCAGGCGCCCCACCGATGATGGTTGCCATCTGCTTCGGGATTTTCAGTAACCTCATGTGGGGTAATACCGAATATGGCGGCGGCCCCGGTCCTATCTATTTTGCTCAGGGATATTTCGAGCGTCCTCGCTTTTACAAAATCAATTTTTGTGTCGTGACGATGAACGTGATGATTACGTTGGTCGTCGGCTTGCTTTGGTGGCGTCTGCTCGGCTTATACTGATGCCATCATCTAATCTATCAGCCCGTTAGCATCAAAAAAGGGATAAGGGCCATCAAACTCGCCGATAAAGCAGTGATGTGTCGTCATCCCCTCGCCCGGCGTCCAGCGGGGTGCGGTGCGGAGCCGCCTGGATCGGCCGCGCCCGGTGTGCCGACCTGGGGCCAGAGAGCTGAAGGCGGCGTCGGGCGTGGTCCATTTTTCCAGTAAGCCGTCCGATTTTCGACTACATGCTCAATACACAAGCTGTACCGTAAGATTTGCCAGATACGTGCCCGGGGGATCTTTACGCGCGGTTTTCATTTTGGCATAAACGGTATAGGTGCGTGAAACAGTATCATTGGCCGCAAGACTGTAACTGTCGTTCACCATGCCACTGCCGGTATTGTTCCAAACCTGCTGATAACTTCCCGAGGTATAGACTTGATAACCGGTGTTATGGTCGCCCACCGTCATTTGACGCTCGGCCCCGCTCCCCTGCCCATCTATCAGGATTTGGTAATTTACGTTGGCCGAGGTATCCCCGCTGTGACAAACCACGGTCAGGGTGGCGGTACTTTGACGCGTCTGCCCGGCCACACCTTCAACTGAGCCGAAATTCAGCGGCGTGGCGGAAAGGGTACAGTCATAGGCCAATGCCGGCCCGGTGCTTAACATCAGCACTAAACCCGCTATATTGTGTAATCGCATAATCACGCTCCCGTGCTACAGATCAAAGGTCCGATTTCCGGTATGGTGCCGGTTTGCGGCTGGTAATCGAATGTCAATGTACAGTCTGGCTGGCCGGTGGTGGTAACCCTCAGCAGGTTGTGCTGCGTCAGTTGCTCGAAGTACGTTATGCCTTCATAACCCACCATGGCCTGCACCCCGCTATTTAACAGCGTTGCTACGCTGCCAAGCGGTATCGGCACATGGTGCGCGTCCACCAACCGCAAAGTGGCACCGTGGGTGTGATGGATGGGGAATTTGGCCAACACACCGGATCGTTGGTTCGGCTCAACATTAAGCATGTCATTGTCTAATGAGACATCCATCGGCACATCATTGGGGTTGATGGACAGGCGGTTGTTCTCGTAAGCACGCAGATCCCCGACAAACAGCAACCCGTCCTGATCGGTTTTGCCCACCGGGCGGTTTTCCTGCAACACGCCGATATCGGGTAAACCATCGGTATCCACCACCGCAAAACTGTCCTGAATGGTATTAGCCGCAAAGATATGACTGTCCATGACGGCCAGGGCGCCGCGCATGGTGCCGCGCACCGCTTGACCCGATGCCTCCTGTTCAACCTCGGTCCCCAGCAATGCCCAGTTGGATTTATATTCAAGCCCAGCCGTCTGAGTGGATGCCGACCCGTTTTGTTCCGCCAGGCTCCAGCCTATGTCGCCTGGTTTAACCGCTGATTGTTGCGCCTGCAGGGTTTGAGAACTGTCCCCGCCGCTGATACTGCTGCTGGTGCTCATCATCGCCCGGCGTCCAATGGGCAGGGAGATTCCCACAAACAGACCACTATTATGTTGGTAGTCAAAATCATGCAGTACTGTAACGTAACCAGAGGCCCGCAAAAACGGTAACGGCGCGGAATAGGTGGTGGAGAGGGTCGAGGTCTCTATTCGCGTCGACTCATAATTATAATCATTATAATAATTAACTAGCCGCTGGGCATACACCACGCTGAATGAACCTTTGCCGGCGATGGGAAAACCGACATTGGCACGCAGAGTGGTTCCGGGGGTGCCGTCGCCATAAGCCGCGGCCAGGTCGTAAAAATCCGGACCGGCGTTCACTATGCTGACACCGTAGCTCAAGGCAGGCACGTCACGGGAAAAACCCAATCCGTATTGGGTACCCCGCTGATGGCCGTAACCACTCACGGCCAGCGAAGCAGACAATACCCCCAGATCGCTGACCAGCATACCGGCGCCAACACCGCCCATCACCACCTGTTCGCTGGCTTCCAGATGACTTTCCAGGGTTAGCCAATGGGTAACGCCCCGCCGGTAACTGGCCGAGGCCGCACCGCCGGCATAATCATTGGAGCGACTGGCATATTTGCGGCGCACCGAACCGGCTTCAATGGACAAAGAATCCAGTCCCTGTTGCAGCAAGGTGTTGCTGGCATAAAACGGCATGGTCTGCTGGGTCTGCTTGCCATTGGCGTCCTTGACCACCATCGACACGTCTCCGCCGCCATTGGTTACCGGCAGTTGATTGATTTCAAAAGGGCCGGGTTCCGCCTGGGTAGTCATCTGGTGCAGGCCGTTAACATAGATATCCACCGATGAAGGTACCGCCACCTCGCCACTGATACCGGGCCGTGGGTAGGTGACCAAATCGGGTCGCAATCCAAAGTTGGTGGTCATCTGCAGGCCAATCATGCGCACTGGGCGGGTCCAGTCTAGTCCGCCGTTGATATAGTCGCCAGCGTTCCAGGTACGCAGTGTCGCCACATCGGAAATACAATAGGTGCTCTCCAGCCGTACTGTCTGGTGAAGATAAGCATTATGGGTTTGTAGCGCGTTATTACTTAATACGCCCCGATCATCGAACAAACGCAGTTCCCCCAGTACACTGCTGCTGCTCTGCCCTGCATAGTGGCTAAACGTCGTGTCGTAATTCAATACCGCACCGGTGTTACTATGGGGCGCTACGTGGTCGACCGGCAACCCATCGGCCGTTAACTGCTGGGCAATCTGGCTTTGCACCGGCACCTCGATAAACAGGGTTTGTGAATTGGCGTCAAGCCGCCAAGTCCAACCCTCAATAGTATCAAGCGAAATCAACCCACCATCGGTATCGCCGGGTTTCCCTGCCATGATCAATCCGGCTGCGCTAAGCTGTTCGCGGGTGAGTAGCAGCGCACCTTGTCGTTGGATAATGTCCTGAACATTATTATGGTCCTGCCCGTTAACCACCACATTGAGGAGCAGTGTTTGTCCGGCAGGCGGCTCGGCACCGCTGGCCGTCAACGGACAGATCAGCGCCATGGCGAGCACACCACTCACCACGCGCCAATGGGGTGGTGATATCAATGATTCGGGCCGACATTCACCCATTGATCCGATTTATTCCGGGGACCTGGATTCACCACATGAACCCGTGAACCGGTATTCAACACATGATGGGGATCGTTGATGATCCAGCGGCGCTCACTGCCGGCCAAGATATAGGGCATGCCGGGGCCAACCAGTTTCAGCGCTTCACCGCCGACAGTGGTGGCGTTCAGGCCGGTCAGCATACTGTGGGCCAATCCTCGATTGACCGCCACCAACGTCAGGTTGTCGCCTTGGCGTTCAATGCGCCACTGTACATCGGCGTGGCCAGGCGTACTCCCTGCAGAAAACACCGGCACGGTAAAACGCAGCGTCAGTTGAACTTTGTTGCCGAGGCGGTCGGGTATCTGATCAAATACAATACGATATGACTCTTCGCCGTTCGTGGCCGGGGAACGTAACAGCAAACGCACGGTTTGGGATTTACCTGGGGCGAGCGTGGCAAAAGGCGGACTGACGGTGAGTTTGTCACTAGCAATAAAACTGTCGTCATTACCCTTCTGGATCCAGCTGTAACTGCGGATTTGAATTAATGCCGGGCTATCGGAGGTGTTGGTTAAGGTAAAACTGGCGGAACGATGTGCCGACGATAAATCCTGACGAATAGGTACAATGGCCAATGACTGAGCACAGACCTGGGGCACGATGGCCCACAGGACTGCCAGTATTAGCGCCCGGACAAGCATGATATTACTGGACATTAGACGGGTCTTTTATTAGTAGGTCACGGTCACAGCGACGGTATCGATATAATCGGTCGCCACCTGTGCAGAGAGCTGATTGGCAGCAATCTCACCATATACGGTGACGTCTTGGACCGCACCATTGCCGGTGCCGGCTACTGTATCCGTACCGGTGGTGTTACCCCAGGTTACACTATGGGCCGCATCGCTATACAGACCATAGTTCATCACGGAGGTGGTGGTGGCGCTGGTCAATACACGCGTCGTCGTCGTGGCGTCGGCACCGGTGCCCGGGCCGAGAGCCAGAACATAAGGCGCCGCGTTGGTGCAGGTTACCGACAAGGTGGCCGTGGTATCCACCACCGCGCTACCCGCGTAAGCAGGGAAAGTCAGCGGGGTAGTGGAAATGGTACAGGCTGATTCAACTGAGGCCGTAACCGCAATATTGGCACTCTGGGTACCGGCCGCAAAGGCCGGGGTAGAAACTGCGGTACCGAGGCAAAGGATGGACAGGGCACCGACTTTAAATAGACGATTGCAGGACATGATATTTCCTTGAAAGACGCGACTAATATTGTGAATGGATTTGGCACATCAACGTTGCCATTTCTCAAAGAGAGAGTACCGCTTATGGCGACTGAATAGTAATGTAAACCTAGGTAAAAACGGACTGAACAAGCGCAATATCGGCCAAATAAGGAAAATTTTATTTCATTTCACTGAACAATGACGACACTATCACTAAAAAAATATAAATTATCGTCGGTATTGCAATGACAAGTCATTATTTTATGTCACCATGATTTATATTTTTATTTTTTCCGGCCAATTATATCGCCATAATTTATGATGATATAAAAAATACGCTTAAAAACACGATGATCTGAGGCTACACTGGCTGTACTTGCCCTTGCGCGGCAAATTGCAGTTCCCGCAACCACAGGGGCGTACTGCAACCGTCAAACAGCGCGGCGTAGGCGGTATGGGGCATCGACAATCCACCACGGGATTTTTCTGACCGGTATTGATGAGGCGACGTGACAATAAATTTGCGAAACATGCGTGCCAGTTGCTGACCGTCGTGCAAACCACCGCGCCGGGCAATTTTATCGATGGGGAGTTGGCTGTCAACTAACGCCTGGCGGGCTAATTCCAGGCGCAACAGCAGCAAAAACAGATAAGGTGGGTAACCCACTTCCAGCTTAAAATGACGACGAAAACTGCGTTCGCTCATGGACAAAAACGCTGCCGACCGCTCCATACTGATGTCTTCACCAACATGCGCCAGCCACCACAGGATGACCCGATGGGCAATGGAATCCGGTTGGATCAAGATAGGATCGCCCGGGGCTACACCCGCACTGCTTTGTGGCATCGTGTAAGGATATATTGGGCGACGATTGTGGATTAATGCCCTTCTTATCAATAGCATTGCCAATTCCCGCAAATTGATATGTTCGTTGGTGGTAAAGATATTACCGTCAATTTGCAAAGACATCAGCGCATCGACGCACACCAGCGGGTAATGTTCCGCCAGCGATGCCGCCGCCGCCGAGTGGGTGGTGACGATACGATGATTCAATAGGCCGGCGCTCGCCAGTCGCAGTACGCCGGAACCCAGCGCAACAATCTGCTTCGCCCCGGGACAGGTTGCCCGCAGCCAACCTGACACCGACTCGGCAGGCTCCTCCACTGGCCAGGCGCCATTGGCGATAATCAGCAGATCCGTCTGTAATGGTTTTGCCCCCTGGATCATCCGGGTATCCATATAAATCAGCCGGGATGAGGGTGAAAATAGGCGTTCGCCAGTTAAAGAATAGAGGTGAACCAGATTACGTTTGTTGCCTTGATCTGGCACCACCATGGAATCACGCAGTGATGTCAGCATTTCCAGCAACTGGATGACCTCGCCAAAAAAACAGCCCGGATAAGTGAGAATGGCAATCCTTTGGACGTCCGCGTCTGCTTGCATCATGCTCAGTAACGCCGCAGCGACGGATAGGTTACATCGGCGTACCCAACCGACTGAATGCCGTTAAAATACAAAATCCTGCTATTATAGAGCATAATCATTATTATCCGGCCGACAACGTTAAAAAAAAGCAGTATAAAAAGAAAAAATAACAGACATACTCGGCAATAAATCAGGATCCAATGCCGGTATATTGATGGATAATCTTTTTTTCAAAACAGTACCAAGAATAGCATTTTTTGTTAAAAAAACAGTATTTACCAAGCGCTATGCTCTTTGGTATAAAATATAAAAACACACTTATACAAAATAGTGTTAAAACCCCCATTAGCCGATTAACGATTGTTTAGAAATTCGCTACATCATCCCCTTCAAACAACTCGAATTAATGGGAGTATAGATCCAATATTTTACCCGGTAATTATTAAGTACCAATATAACTGTTACCGACGTTAGGAGAAAGTACATTTTCTTGCAAATCCGGACAGAATGGCTGCAATTCCGGCCAACACCCCCTATTCCCCTCAAGACTGCCCAGCGTTTGCCGATAATGTTCGCTTATTTTTATTGTCGTCCCTCGTCCATGGCGCACAGCGCGTTGACGGATGCAGGAAAAGCAACGCCCCACCTGTGGTCATGTGGGGCGTTGCTTTTCCTGCGTAGCCAATAAAACGATCACCACCCAGCTTAGACTGCTGATATCACCTTTCACATACCGGCTCTGTGCCGAAACTTAATACCGTATTGATATAGGCCTGTACCGCAAAAGCCACATCGGTGGGGGTTACCGATTCGTCGGGATGATGGCTGATACCGTCTTTGCAACGCACAAATAACATGCCGACCGGCCAGCATGTAGCCATCGCCATCGCATCGTGCCCCGCACCGCTTGGTAACGACATTGCCAGCCCGTGCAACTGTGTAACACTTTGGCTCAGACGCTGCTGTAAACCCGCATCACACTGCGTCGCCTGAATGCAGTAAAACTGTTCAGCAGCAAAACTGAGCCCGCGACGCGCGGCGATCTTATGGCCTTGCGCCAGCAGTTGTTCCAGTAACGCCGCCAAATCATCGTCACGGGGTCCACGCACATCCAACGACAGCTTCACCTGCCCCGGGATAACATTCACCGCACCGGGCAGACATTCCAACGAGCCAACGGTCGCCACCAGATTATGGCCGGTTGCCGCGGTAATGCGTTCAATCGCCAGCGTCCACTCGGCGGCGGCGGTCAACGCGTCCTGACGTTGCCCCATCGGCACGGTGCCGGCATGACCCGCGTGGCCGATAAACTCACAATTCAGGCGACGGGCACCGTTGATGGCCGTCACCACGCCAAGCGGCACATCGGCGGTTTGCAGGCAGGGTCCCTGCTCGATATGCAGCTCCAGATAGGCGCAAAAATCGCTGAGCGCACGTTGTGACGCGCCAATATCCCGCGGTTCGAGCCCGACGTGACGCATCGCCTGTGCAAGCGTAATGCCCTGCGCATCCTGACGTTCCAGCCAGTCGGCTGGCCAAGTGCCGGTCAGTCCACGACTGCCCAGCAACGTGATACCAAAACGGGTACCTTCTTCATCGCAGAACCCGACGATTTCCACCGCCATCGGCAGACGCACGGCGTTGTGATGCAGATACGACACCACTTCCAGTGCCGTCAATACGCCGAGCGGGCCGTCGTAGCGCCCAGCATTACGCACACTGTCCAGATGCGAGCCGAGCAACAGCGCCGGTGCACTCGGGTCTAGCCCTTCGTAGCGCCCACAGATATTGCCGACGCTGTCCTGCCAGACGCGCATTCCCACCGCTGCCATCCATTCACCCACCAGACGATTGGCCTGCACATGTTCTGCCGAGAGATAAACCCGGGTCAGTTGTCCCGGCGTTTCACTGATCGCCGCAAGTGCATCGCAGCGTTCCATCACCCGTTGTGCCGCCAGTCCGGCTTGTTGGCCAACCGCCGCCAGCGTAGTGGCATCAACCATTACTGATCTCCTGCGTAATGATCCCAGGCAGCCTGCGCCCCGGCGCCAAATGTCACCGCAAAACCCAGACGGTGCAACACCGCTTCCAGCGCCACCAGCGTTTGCAGCACGCAATCTTTACGCGCGTTGTACCCCATCGTCCCGATGCGCCAAATTTTTCCGGCCAGCGGACCAAAAGAAGTACCGATCTCAATGCTGAAATCGTTAAGCAGCATTTGACGCACCTGTTCGCCATGAATCCCGGTGGGGATCACCACGCCAAGCACATTACTCATGCGGTGATCGAGGTCGCCGAACACCTCCAGCCCCATGCCCTGAATACCCGCCAGCAGCGCGCCGCCATGCAGTTTATGGCGGGCGATACTGTTATCCAGGCCTTCTTCCAAAATGATGCGCGCGCATTCGCGGGCGGCAAATAGCATGCTGGTGGCTTCGGTGTGGTGGTTCAAACGCTCAGGCCCCCAGTAATCCATGATCATACCGAGGTCGAAGTAGTTGGAGTAAATCATCTCTTCGTCGCCATCAGCATGGTCGGCGGTACGGATGCCTTGCTCGACACATTTACGTCGGCGGATATGATCGGCAAAACGGGGACTGAGGGTAACCGGTGAACTGCCGGAGGGACCGCAAAGGCATTTTTGCAAACCGGCGGAGACGGCGTCCAGGCCCCACGCATCGGTTTCCAGCGCATTGCCGCCGAAAGACGCCGTGGCGTCGGAGTAGAACAGCACGCCATGACGACGGCAAATGTCACCCAGTTGTTCCAGCGGTTGTAGCATGGTGGTGGACGTATCACCCTGCACGGTCAGCAACCAGCGCGGTTTCACCGCTTTTATGGCATCTTCGATTTGCTGCGGCGTAAAGACTTCACCCCAGGGCGCTTCAAGGGTATGAACCTCCGCGCGACAACGGCGGGCGATTTCACACAGCAGGTGACCGAAACGGCCAAACACCGGCACCAGCACTTTGTCCCCCGGACGGATACCGGAAAGCAGCACGGCTTCGATACCCGCACGCGAGGTGCCGTCGATCAGGAAAGTCCACTGATTATCGGTGTTATACAGCGCGCGATACAGCGCCATCACTTCGTTCATATAGCCCGTCATCACCGGGTCATATTGCCCCACCAGTTGGCTGGACATCGCCCGCAGCACCCGCGGGTCAGCATTGATCGGGCCTGGGCCCATTAACAAACGGGTTGGCGGATTGATTTGTCCGAGTGTTTGGATATCCAACATAGTTAATCCTCTAAAATGCAGGGTGATACCCGTCATCCTTCGCGTTGCAGCGGCGTTGGTTTTCCCGCCACTTGAATGATTGGGGGTATACCGGGTCTGATCACAGTGCAGTGTCGTTCAGGCCACGAACGGAGGCGATAAATTGTTTAAGCTCGACGGTGTGCGGATGGGCAAACAGCGTCCGGCTTTCGCCCTGTTCCCAGATGGTGCCCTGATGCATAAACACTACGCGGTCGCCCACTTCGCGGGCAAAATTCATTTCGTGCGTCACCAGTACCAGCGTCATACCTTCTTTTGCCAGTTGCTCGAGCACTTTCAATACTTCGCCGACCAGTTCCGGATCGAGCGCCGAGGTGATTTCATCACACAGCAGCACCTTCGGATTCATTGCCAGCGCACGGGCAATCGCCACACGTTGTTGCTGGCCGCCGGACAGATTGGCCGGGTAATAGTCCATGCGATCCGACAGGCCAACTTTTTCCAGCATCTGCGCCGCCAGCTCACGGCATTCGGCACCGGACATCTTCAGCACCCGGCGCGGTGCCAGCATGACATTTTCCAGCGCGGTCATATGCGGGAACAAATTGAAACTCTGGAATACCATGCCGATGGAGCGACTGATATCCCGCGCCTGCGAATCGCGGTCGGTAACAGTCATGCCACCGAGTTTAATGCTGCCGTCCTGATACCCTTCCAACCCATTCATGCAGCGCAGTAAAGTGCTTTTGCCCGAACCACTGCGCCCGATGATGGAAATCACTTCGCCGCTGTCGATATCCAAATCCACGCCTTTTAGTACGTGGTTTTGACCGTAAAATTTTTGCACCTGATTGATCGTGATTAGCGGCATTATTGTTTATCTCCACGCAACGATTTTTCTAAATAGTGGCTGTAACGCGATAACGGATAGCACATCAGGAAATAACCGAGCGCCACCAAACCAAACACTTTAAACGGTTGATAGGTCACATTATTGAGCATGGTTCCGGCTTTGGTTAGCTCAACAAACCCGATTATCGATGCCAGTGCAGTACCTTTTACCACCTGAACGGCAAAACCGACGGTTGGCGCAATGGCAATGCGCAGCGCCTGCGGGGTGATCACCCGCCATAACGTCTGGCCGAAATCCAGTCCCAGGCAGCGCGAGGCTTCCCATTGCCCTTTCGGTAACGCCGCAATACTGCCGCTCCAGATATCCACCAGATAGGCGCTGGTATACAATGTCAGCGCCAGCGCCGCCGCCGTCCACGGGCTGACGTTAACGCCAAACAAACCCAGGCCGAAGAAGGCCAGAAACAGTTGCATCAGCAACGGTGTTCCCTGAAACAGTTCGCAGTACAGATACACCATTCGCCGTGGCCAGCGACGTTTGGTCAGGCGCAGCAGCAGCAGCGGCAAGGTCACCAGCGTGCCGCCGATAAAGGCGGTCAGCGACAGCAGTAGCGTCCAGCGCGCCGCCAACAGCAGGTTGCGCACGATGTCCCAGTCGGTGAACGTCATCATCAGTGGTCACTCCCAAAGAAACGGCGGCCGGCCAGCAGCAATAACTGGCGCATGGCCACTGACAGCAACAGGTACAATAACGTGGTGACCAGATACACTTCAAAACTGAGGAACGTGCGCGACTGAATTAAATTCGCGGCAAACGTCAGCTCTTCATAAGACACCTGCGAGACCACGGAAGAACCCAGCATCACGATAATACATTGGCTGACCAGCGCCGGATAAATGCGCTTCAGCGATGGCGGCAACACAATGCGCAAGAACGTCTGGCCGCGGGTTAAACCCAGCACCCGCCCGGCTTCCCACTGGCCTTTCGGCGTGACCTGAATGCCCGCACGGATAATTTCCGTGCTGTAGGCACCAAGGTTAATCAGCATGGCCAGCAGCGCCGCTTCACCGGCGGTCATTTTCAAACCGATGCTAGGTAAACCAAATACGATGAAAAACAGCTGCACCACAAACGGGGTATTACGGATGGCTTCCACATACCCCCCCCAGACCGCCCGTAGGGTTTTATGGTTGCCACAGCGAATAGCTGCACCGCAAATACCGATTGCGATACCGCCGATCGTTGCCATCACCGTCAGCTCAATGGTGGTCCATAAACCGGCCAGCAGTTCCGGCAGATAAGGCCACAGCGCGCCAAAGTTAAGCTGATAGGTCATGAAAGGTCTCCGTGAATCACCCGGTTATGCGCCGAGGGAAGTCGGCAGTGGTGCTTTCATCCATTTTTCAGATAACCCGTTCAGGGTCTGGTCTTTGATGCCGGCGGCAATCAGTTCATTCACTTTGGCTTTCAGCGCCGGTTCGTCTTTTCGCAGGCCCACGTAACACGGCGAATCTTTCAGCATCACTTTGGAAACCGGGGCTTTTTCCGGGTTCATGCGGGCAATCGCCGCCACCACCAGGTTACCGGTGGCGATGTATTCCACCTGACCGGACAGATACGCTGACAGGGTGGTGCTGTTATCCTCGTAACGCTGAATCTTGGCATCTTTCGGTGCCACATTGGTCAGCGTCAGATCCTCCACCGCGCCGCGTGTCACACCGATCGTCTTGCCAGACAGCGCTTTCAGGTCAGTCAGTTTGTCACCCTTAGCGCCAAAGACACCGAGAAAGAACGGTGCATAGGCGTTGCTGAAATCGATGACTTTTTCACGCTCAGCATTTTTACCGAGGCTAGAAATCACCAGATCCACTTTATCGGTTTGCAGGTATGGCACGCGATTGGCACTGGTCACCGGCACCAGTTGCAACTTAAGTTTCATCTTATCGGCCAAATAATGCGCCATATCGATATCATAACCCTCCGGCTGCAAATCTTTGCCCACTGAGCCAAACGGTGGAAAATCCTGAGGGACGGCCACACGCAGCACACCACGTTTTTGGATATCCTGCAGCTGATCTGCCATCACGCTGGATACCTGAAGGACCAACATTGCAGCACCCACCCACGCCAACAGCCTTTTGTTCATCTTCATAGATTATCTCCAGTCATAAAATTTTGGAACAATAGATTCTTATTAATAAAACTCTGCAACGAATGTGCCAAAAAATTCTCAACGGTAAAATTGTGCACAAAGTCACGTTTTGACAGGTTATTAGCAAAATAGAGAGGCGATCTGAGGACGTTTTTTTGCCCTGCATTAGGGCAAAAATCGGGAAATGGAGAAAACTGCGTTGCACCTTAAGCGTGCTTTAGCACCAAAAGGGTGCCTGGAATGCGCGCCAATCGGCAATCAACGTGGCTCGATCTCATCAAGATCAGTGTACAAATCGCTGATCTGATGAATCCGCTGACGACCCGATGCCAGCATGGCATGCAACAACGCATTGCTGAGCAAATTCGCCAAACTCATCGCCGAAGAATAGCAGTCGAATGCCGACACGCTGTCGAGCGGCGTGGCAAGATGCCAGGTCGCCAGCGGGATCAGCGCTTGAGCCTGGGGCTCACATATCAGCAGCGTCGGCACGCCCAGTGCCTGAAGTTGCATCAGTATGGCCTTTACCGTGCGCGGCCGGCGGCGGAATGCGACGAAAATCACCACGTCCTGACGGCTCAGATCCACCAGCTCTTCCGCCAGCGTTTGTCCCGGCTGCGGCATCATCACCACGCCGGAACGCACCTGAATCAGTTGCTGGCGCAGGTGCAGCGCCACCGGATAACTGTTGCGAAAACCCAACAGATACACCTGTCGAGCCTGGCTCAACGTGGCGATCAGCGCACCAAACTGGCCGCTATCGATCTGGTTAATCCACTGCGTCAGGTTGGCCATTTCCTGCTTATAATGGCGTGACAATAAGGTATTGCCTTGCACCGCATCGCGGCTGTCGGTCAGCGGCATTCCGCTTTGACGCAGCGTGCGCACTTCATCACGCATATCCCGATAACTCGGGTAGCCAAGACGCTTGAATAGGCGGCTGACCGTGGCTTTGGATACCCCACTAAGCCGTGCCAGCTCGGCACTGTTATAACTCATCAGGTCATCAATACTGCCAAAAATAAAATCGGCCACCCGCTGTTCCTGCGGCGTCAGCGCGGCGTAATGGTCACGTAGACGCTCATCAATCTGTTTCATCTCCGGCCCTTCTGTAACCAATGTTTCAACGGAACATAACATGCATTATGCTGGCCAATGCAAGCAAAATGATAAATTAACCTGGGCAGACGGCGCCAAAGTGGAACACCTATTGCTTAAACGTAAGCTGACCCTGTCGCTCGCTCAATGCGGCTCGCGCAAGCTCGCTTAAAAAGAGACACCAAGAAGGACATCCCATGATTAACAGTAACAGCGCTCCGCAGGGTATGGTGGTCACGCCGCATCATCTGGCGAGTCAGAGTGCGCTTGCGGTATTACGCGCAGGCGGTAATGCCATCGACGCCATGGTGGCCGCTGCCGCGACAATAGCGGTGGTGTATCCGCATATGAACGGACTCGGCGGTGACGGTTTCTGGCTGATAGTACCGGCGCAGGGCAATCCGCTGGCCATCGACGCCAGTGGTGCCGCCGGATCTCTCGCGTCGCTCGATTTCTACGCCGGTGAAAGCCATATTCCTCACCGTGGTGCAAAAGCCGCGCTGACCGTGGCAGGCACCGTCGGCGGCTGGCAAGAGGCGCTGAACATTTCCGCCGAGTTTGGCGGTGCGCCACTGCCGCTGTCGCGCCTGCTGCGCGATGCGATCGGCTATGCGGCCCACGGCATTCCCGTGACCCGTTCGCAGGAAGCGGCGACCCGCGCCAAACAGCATGAACTGCACGCTATTCGTTCATTTGCCGAGGTGTTCCTGCCGAACGGCGAAGTGCCGCGCGCCGGGAGTCGATTTACTCAGCCGCAGTTGGCACAGACGTTATCCCTACTGAGCAAACACGGGCTGGACAGTTTCTATCGCGGCGAACTGGCCGATAACATGGCTGCCGACATGGAAAAACTCGGTATGCCGGTCACCGGTGCCGATCTTGCCGCCTACCAACCGCAGCGACGTTCCCCTTTACACCTCAAACACAGTCAGGGCGACATCTATAACCTGTCGCCACCGACGCAGGGGCTGGTTTCACTGGCGATCCTCGGCCTGACTGACCGTCTGCCGCTGGTTAACATGGATGACAGCGCCCTTATCCACAGCGTGGTCGAAGCCACCAAACTGGCGTTCGGCCTGCGCGATCGTTTTATCACCGATCCGCGTCTGATGACGCTGGACGCGCAAAGCCTGCTTGATCCGCACTATCTGGATACGCTCGCCAGCCACATTAACCCGCTGCGCGCCGCCGACATAGCCAAAGGTAAAGGCCCGGGTGATACCGTCTGGATGGGCGTCATGGACAGTAGTGGTTTGTCCGTGTCATTTATCCAAAGCATTTATCATGAATTCGGCAGTGGTGTGGTACTGCCGGGCAGCGGTGTGCTGTGGCAAAACCGTGGCGCGTCATTCAGCCTCGATGCGACACACCTGCTGGCACTGGCACCAGGTAAGCAACCTTTTCACACGCTCAACCCCGCCGCCGCACGGTTATCCGATGGTCGCACCATGGTTTACGGCTCGATGGGGGGCGATGGCCAGCCGCAAACCCAGGCGGCGGTATTCATCCGTCACGTGGTGCAGGGACAATCGTTGCAGCAGGCCATCAGCGGTCCACGCTGGTTGCTCGGGCGAACCTGGGGCGAGAGCTCCGATTCACTGAAACTGGAAGGCCGCTTCAGTCCTGCAACACTTGACGGATTGCGCCAGCGGGGTCACAACGTCGAACTGTTGCCGGATTTCAGTGAAGTTGTCGGCCATGCAGGTGCGATTGTGCGCCACACCAACGGCATGTTTGAAGGCGCGGCTGACCCGCGCAGCAACGGCAGCGCCGCCGGTTTTTGATCTGATATAGGTAAGGAATAAGATGGAAAAGACGCCTACCGCGACCGACTGGGCCGCGTATGTTCGCCAGATGGAATCCGTTCTGGCGCTGGAACTCGATGACCACCGTCGCCAGGAATTGCTGGTGCAGTTCAGCCGTATCGCGCAGATGGCACAACCGCTAATGGATTTAGCGCTCGACCCTCGACTGGAAATCGCCGGGGTGTATCGCGCATGACATCATTGGACCATTTCACCATCGGCCAGTTGCATCAGGCGATTGAACAGGGGGACATCTCCGCCAGCGAGATTGCCACCACCACGCTGGAGGCGATTGAACAGGCCAATCCGGTGATCAACGCCTATACCCACATTACCCGCGAACGGCTGTTAAATGAGGCGGCGGCTGTGGATAAAACCCGCGCCAGCGGGATGACATTGCCGCCACTGGCCGGCATCCCTTATGCGGTAAAAAACCTGCTGGATGTGGCGGGCGAAGTGACTTTGGCCGGTGCCAGCCTCAATCGCCATAACGCCGTCGCGTGCCACGATGCCTGGACGATTTCGCGTCTGTCGGCACAGGGTGCCATGCTGTCCGGCATGCTCAATATGGATGCCTACGCCTACGGTTTCACGACTGAAAACAGCCATTACGGTGCGACACGCAACCCACGCGATCTGACACGCATCGCCGGGGGCTCTTCCGGCGGTTCGGCAGCGGCCGTCGCCGCCGGCCTGGTACATTTCACCCTTGGCAGCGACACCAATGGTTCAATCCGCGTTCCCAGCTCGTTAAGCGGCATTCTCGGTCTGAAACCCACCTTCGGACGCCTCTCCCGTCGTGGTAGTCAGCCGTTTGTCGCCAGCCTCGATCACCTCGGACCCATGGCGCGCTGCAGTGAAGATTTATCGTACGTTTATGACGCCATTCAGGGGCGCGATCCGCACGATCATTTCCAGGCCGACCAACCGACTCGCGAGACATTTTCGCAGCTCAGCCAGGGTCAGCACGGTTTGCGCATCGCGATGCTCGGCGGGTATTTTTCGACCTGGTGTGACGATCATGCCAAAACCGCCGTCTTGCAGGTCGCCCAGGCGCTAAGGGCTCAGGACGAAATCGACCTGCCGCAGGCCGAACTTGCGCGTACCGCCGCGTTTATTATCAGCGCCTCAGAAGGCGGCAATCTTTATTTGCCGAAATTGCGCAGCATGCCGGAACAATTCGAGCCGCTGTCACGTGAGCGTTTGCTTGCCGGCGCCATGATCCCGGCCGCGTGGTATGTGCAGGCTCAGCGTTTCCGTCAACACTTTCAGCAACAGGTCTTACCCCTGTTCGATCAATGGGACATCCTGATTGCGCCCGCCACGCCGAGCTCAGCGACCTTGATCGGTCAGGAGACCCTGCATATCAACGGTCATGACCTGCCGACACGGGCCAATATGGGCATGCTGACCCAGCCGATTTCTTTCCTCGGCCTGCCCGTGGTAACCGTACCGGTGACCACGGCAAACGGCTTGCCAATCGGCCTGCAACTGATTGCCCCCCCGTGGCGGGAAGACCTTTGCCTGCGTGCTGCCTGGGCGCTGGAGCAACAAGGTATCGTGAAGGTCAGCAGTTCTCCGGTGGTGCCAGCCGGCATTGTCCAGAATGGCATAAAGAGCATAAACCATGAAAACTGAACATATCGAACGTCCGGCGGTCCTCGCCGAAATGAATGCGGCATTTTATCGCTACGAACAGGCGCTGATCACCAATGATATCACGGTACTCGACGAGCTGTTCTGGCACGATCCGCGTACCGTGCGCTACGGCGCGGGCGAAAATCTTTACGGCATCGACGCTATCCGCGCATTCCGCGCGGCACGGCCATCGCAAGGGCTGGAGCGCCAACTGGTCAACACCGTCATCACCACCTTTGGCGATGATATGGCGGTCGCCAGTACCGAATTCCGCCGGGAAGGCGCCGATAAGATTGGCCGTCAGCAGCAGACCTGGGTGAAAATGGCCAGTGGCTGGAAGATCGTGGCGGCGCATGTGAGTTTGATGGGGTAAATGGGTCGTCACCCGAGCGCTTGGCGTTAAAAAGCCGCTGGGTGTACCTTGATCCAATGATCCGCGATATCCTGCCGCGTACAGACCCACACCCGATCATAGGATTGCACATAATCCAAAAATCGCTGCAACGCCCGAAACCGTCCCGGGCGCCCCAAGATCCGGCAATGCATACCCACCGACATCATCTTCGGTGAGGTTTCACCTTCGGCATACAGTACATCAAAGGTATCTTTGAGATAGGTATAGAACTGCTCACCGGTATTGAACCCCTGTGGTGAAGCAAAACGCATGTCGTTGGCTTCCAGCGTGTAGGGGATCACCAAATGCGGTTTGACGTCGCCGCTGTCCAATTTGATCGGCATCCAAAACGGCAGATCGTCACCGTAATAATCGCTGTCATACTGAAACCCGCCGAATTCAGCCACCAACTGGCGGGTATTCGGACTGTCGCGCCCGGTGTACCAGCCGAGCGGCGCTTTGCCGAACAGATCGCGC
Source organism: Acerihabitans sp. TG2 (assembly GCF_035013185.1). Classification (NCBI taxonomy): domain Bacteria; kingdom Pseudomonadati; phylum Pseudomonadota; class Gammaproteobacteria; order Enterobacterales; family Pectobacteriaceae; genus Acerihabitans; species Acerihabitans sp. TG2. The sequence continues at coordinate 142,693 of NZ_JAYGJO010000003.1, read as the reverse complement.
AGTACGCTCACCGCCTGTTGCATGGACTGCGCTTCTTGCGCTTTACTCATGCTCTGATAGTGAATCCAGCGCCAGCCATGACTGACCACATCATAGTCAGCCGCTTTGATGGCGTTGACGATTTCAGGGTTGCGCGCCAGCGCCATAGCCACACCGAATACCGTCAGCGGCAGACCACGTTTTTGAAACTCATGGTGGATACGCCAAAAACCCGCGCGGGAGCCGTATTCGTACAGCGAATCCATCGACATATGACGGTCAGGAAAACTGGCCGCACCAATAATATCCGACAAAAATTGCTCAGAACCGGCGTCGCCATGCAAGACATTATTTTCCGAGCCTTCTTCGTAATTGAGCACAAACTGTAGTGCGATACGAGCATTGCCCGGCCAGTTGGCGTGCGGCGGCTGACCGGCATAACCTATCAGGTCGCGCGGGTAATCATCAGTAAAACGGTAATCAATACCAGACATCATTACCTCTCAGATTCAGCCCGGAAAAAGCACCAGACAACGGTTTTTCCAGCGGATAATCCAAATCACCATGTTTACTGGTCGTCAGGCGCAACGCCGCCAACGACTCCACCATTTTGACAGCGGCGCTGACGCCGTCGATCACCGGAATGTTCAGCTCTAACGTCAGTTCCTGCGCCAAATCCGCCATGCCGCCGCAGCCGAGCACTATCGCCCCACTGCCATCGGATTTTTTGGCGGTAATACAGAGTTCACGGACTTTCTGCTGCGCCAGTCCGCTCCCGTCTTCCAGCGCTAACACCGGTAAGTCGATGGCATGTAACGCGGCACAGTGACGCTCGAAACCGTACTGATGCAATAAATGGCGCGCCATCGTCAGCGTGCGCGCTAAGGTGGTGACAATCGAAAAACGCGTCGCCAGCAGGGTTGCCAGGTGCATCGCCGCCTCGGCAATGCCGATCACCGGCGCACGCGCCAGTTCGCGGGCCGCCAGCAAACCCGGATCGCCGAAGCAGGCAATGATATGTCCGTCCACCCCCGCTTCACGCCCTGCTTTTATCTGCTGCAACACACCCAGCGTGGCAATCGCTTCGTCGAAATGGCTTTCAATTGACGGCGCACCTTGTTGCGGGCACACCGCAAGAATGCATGTATCCAACGCCGCCACCGAGCGTGCGGTTTTCGCCATCACGTCGGTCATGGCCGCGCTGGTATTGGGATTGATCAATTGTATACAAAGGGGCGGGGCCATCAATGGGTCTCCTTGGCGACAACCGCCATTTGTTCGGAAAAAATATTTGCGAAATCAGGTATCTGCCCCTGACTCTGCTCAAAACGCAGGCTGGCAACAATGCTGTCAAAGTGATGTGTCATGCGATTGGTCAGTCCCGCAACATCGCGTTTTTTTAACAGATCGAGCAGATCGTTATGATCGTGACAGCGACACCCCTGCTGCCATGGTGCTCCCCACGCGGCTATCACCAGCGAGGATCGCAGCGTCAGTTGAGAGACAAATTCAGTCAGCACGGTGTTGCCAGAAATCGCCTGAAGCTGGACATGGAAGGCCGCAGAAAGGCGGATCGCCATAGCACCATTGCGCTCGTCGTGGGCACGCTCTTCTTCCTGCACCAATTTTTTCAACGCCATCAGATGCGTGGACTGACAATGGGCAATCACCTGTGGCAAGTTTGCGCATTCCAGAATCTTTCGGGTGGCAAACACATGGCGGGATTGTTCAGCGTCAAGCGTAGTGACATGCGCACCACGTTTGGGCAATAACGTCACCAATTGCACTGACGCGAGTCGCTGTAACACCCGGCGAATGCCGGTACGGCTGACAGAAAATACCTCGGCCAGCGCTTCTTCCGGCAATTTACTGCCGGGCAAGAGCCGGTGTTCAACGATTGACGTCACCAGCGCGTTATAAATGTGATCGTCCTTATCCTCAGTAAAATAAGCCGTATTCAACCCGCTGCCACTGGTCATTGCTGTTACTCCATATACTGTCTGATGAATTAATTGTATACGTTAATTATTTTTTTTGTATACAAAAAGCGACATTTGGCCTGAATCCTGCAGTACTTCCGTGACTGTTTTTCATCTTTGGATCGCCGGAATTCGGCTTTTGATTCTCACCTATTGTTAATGACAGGAGCACGATTTATGCCAAATCAGGAAATCACCTCCGCCACGGGGTCATCTGAACAGCGCGCAGGGATCATCAAACCGTATTACAGCCCGCGGCTATGTAATGATGATTTAGCGCCGACACGCGATCAAAACTGGAGCTGGTACAACATCTTTTCTTTCTGGATGTCAGATGTGCACAGCATGGGCGGTTACGTGGTCGCGGCCAGTTTCTTCACGCTCGGTCTGAGCAGTTGGCAGGTGCTGCTGTGTCTGCTATGCGGGATTTGTATCGTGCAAATTTGTGCCAATCTGGTCGCCAAACCGAGTCAGCAAGCCGGCGTGCCTTACGCGGTCATTTGCCGTCAGGCGTTTGGCGTGTTCGGCGCCAACATTCCGGCGGTGATCCGCGGGTTGATCGCGTTCGCCTGGTACGGGATCCAGACCTATCTGGCGGCGAATGCCTTAATGTTGGTCGTGCTGAAATTTGTTCCGTCACTGACGCCACTGACCGTGCCACATTTGCTGGGGTTGTCGGCACTGGGCTGGATCTGTTTTGGCATCATGTGGGTATTGCAGGCGATAGTATTTTGGCACGGTATGGGCGCGATCAAGCGGTTCATCGACGTGGCAGGCCCGGCGGTTTATCTGGTTATGCTGCTGCTGGCGGGCTGGATCTTGTATAAAACCGGCCTGAGCAATATTTCGTTCACACTGTCGAGCAAAACTTTGACCGTCGGTCAGCAGAGTTGGGAAATGCTGACCGCCACCGCACTGGTCGTTTCTTACTTCTCCGGCCCGCTGCTGAACTTTGGCGACTTCTCCCGTTACGGCAAAAGTATGGGTGAAATTCGCCGAGGCAATCGCTGGGGCCTGCCGTTTAACTTTCTCCTGTTCTCCATTGTGACCGTGGTGATTGTTTCCGGTACCCAATCTCTGTTCGGCCAGATGATCACCGATCCGATCGAAACCGTCAGTCGTGTGGGCAACAGCGTCGCCGTGACCTTAGGTCTGCTGACCATGATCATCGCCACTATCGGCATCAATATTGTGGCCAATTTTGTGTCACCGGCATTCGATTTCTCCAACTGCTCACCGCAAAAAATCAGCTTTCGCACTGGCGGCATGATTGCCGCGGTCGGGTCGGTATTGCTGACGCCGTGGAACCTGTTCCAGTCACCGGAATTGATCCATTACACCCTGGACGTGCTAGGGGCATTTATCGGGCCGTTATTCGGCATCCTGCTGACGGACTATTATCTGATTAAACGTGGCCATATGGATGTGGATGCCTTGTTTAACGCCACCTCCTCCGGCCGTTACTGGTACCGTAACGGGTTCAACCCGAAAGCTATCGCCGCGCTGGTTCCTGCCGTGGTGATTGGCCTGATTATCAGCTTTACCCCTGAGCTGCATCAGGTGGCGAATTTCAGCTGGTTCATTGGCGCTTTCCTGGCGGGTGGGTGTTATCGTTTTATTGCGCGACATGACCGGGCGACCCGCCATGCGATGGGTTATATGAAGGCTGGCGTGGAATAAAACGTTGGCATCAGGAACACATCACCCTGATGCCGGACTGAAAACGCCACAGGGACAGTGGCTTCAACGCAGAGTAAAACGCTCTACATGAAAATCGCGATCATCTAGGCCCAGTTGGGTGAATTCACTGCGTAACACGCTGGCAAATCCAGCGGGGCCGCAGAACCAGACACTGATGCGGGAAATATCCTGAACACCATGCAAGACATGGGTTGGTGAAAGCTGCTGCCCGTGTTCATCAATAAGACGGTGCAGCCTCACCCCGGTTTGTTCGCACAGGGTTTCCAACTGTGGCGGGTACTGGTTTTGACCGAGGGTGCGCGTGCAATACCATAAATCCACATTCTGTGATTTACCGCCGTCTGCAGCCAGTTTTTCCAGCCGGGCCATAAAAGGAGCAATACCTATGCCGCCGGCCACCCATACCTGATGAGGTCGTGGCGAGTGAAAATTGAACTGTCCATAAGGCCCGTCTACCTCAACGGCTTGGCCGGGTTGTAATACATGGCCGAACCGGCGTGTAAACGTCCCCAGCGGTTTAATCGCAAAGCGCAATACCTGTGGGTCTGCTGAGGTAATGGTAAAAGGATGCGGTGCTTCATGGTTGATCGGATTAATCTTTAAAAATAAAAAATAATTCCAATAAAAATAAACCATTATTTTAATATATTAACTTTGTGATCGATATAAAAGAAACGCCGTTTCATTTTCTGCAATAATCTGTTATTAAACAGAAAAAAAAAGGAAGATTATGAAACGAACATCCTCTCGTTTGGTGACGGCACTGCTGGCTAACGCACTGGTGATGCCCGGTGCCTTCGCCACCGCCGCCGTTCCCAATGCCAGCACCCTACATTGGCACAGTATCGCCTTCGGTCAGTCCACCGACGTCAACTTCTCGTCTAATGTCCTGCCAGAGAAGATCGGCGTCAACGACGTGACCATCAACGGCAAGAAGTTATTACCCGGCGCCAGTGCTGACCTTAGCGCCCCTATTACTATCGAAAGTCGCGGGGGCAAGATCGCCAACACCCATGACGGCCTGACATTTTTCTATACCAAACTCCCGGCCAACGTCAACTTTACCCTCCAGTCGGAAGTCACCGTCGAGCAGTTTGGACCCGAGAATGGCGGCAAGCCTGCCGCGCAGGAAGGGGCTGGACTGTTGGTACGCGATATCATCGGCGTACCGCGCCAAGAACCGCTGAAACCGGGCTATGAAGAGTTTCCGGCGGCCTCCAATATGGTCATGAACGCCATCATGACCCAAGACAAGAAGTCCCATGATAAGGTGAAGCTACAAGCCATCAGCCGTGCGGGCATCATCCACCCTTGGGGCAATGCCGGTGCCAGCATCAGCAAGAGCAGTTTTCAGGAAAATATCGATATCACCCAGACCCCCAGTTTCCAGATGAAGCTGGAGCGCACCGATGACGGTTTTATTACCTCTTATGCCGCGTTAGGCAGCAATGAATGGGTATCAAAAACCGTGAAGGGCGCGGATCTGGTGACCCAGCTCGATAAGGATAATATCTACGTTGGTTTCTTCGCTTCACGCAACGCCAAGATCACCATCAGCAACGCCAGCCTGAACCTCAGCCCAGCACACACCACACCCTCCCCCGCATTTCAGGCCAAGGCTTATGAGCCGATGCTGGAAATTGCCTCGTCACAGAAAACCGGCACCGAGCAGTACCGCGTTCAGGCCAGAGCCAACTATGCCGGCCATATCACCCTGTCTCAGGATGGCAAAATACAAGTGGCCGATGCCCCGGTGCTGGCGGGTAAGATGTTTAGCCACGCAACCCGTGTACCGGCGGCAGGCAGCGAGTTCAAACTGGTGTTTACCCCCAGCGAAGGACCGGACCAGAGTGCCAAAGAAGCGGTGTTTAACGTGACGAAAGTTGCCTATGCCGATACCAACACCCTGTATGCCGCACCGCAAGGTAAAGCAGACAATAAAGGAACCCAGGGTTCACCTATTGATGTGACCAGCGCCATCGCCGCGCTGTCACCGGGTGGCACTCTCTGGCTTGCCGACGGCGACTACCCCGCAACCGCCGTTCCCGCCAGCGCCAGCGGCAGTGCCAAGGCGGTTAAAAATCTGGTCGCTAAAGGCAAGGTCGTGTTCCATGGCCTGCAATTAAACGCCAGTTATTGGCACGTCTTGGGTATCGAGGTTACCGAGAAGAGTTTCTTGATCTTTGGCAGCCACAACCTGATTGAGCGGGTGGTGGCCTACCATGCCGATGATACCGGCATTCAGGTCACCTCACCGGCGGACATTGGCCGTCCGCTGTGGGCCAGCCATAACCTGATCCTCAACGCCGAGTCCTACGGCAACCAGGATCCGGGTAAGATCAACGCCGATGGTTTTGCCGTGAAGATGCGCGTGGGCGAAGGCAATGTTCTGCGCGGCTGCTTCTCCCACGATAACATCGATGATGGCTACGATCTGTTCAACAAGATTGAAGATGGTGCCAACGGCGTGGTGGTAATTGAGAACTCTATCGCCATGAACAACACCAGCAACGGCTTTAAAATGGGTGGCGAGGGGCAGCCGGTGGCGCACCAGATCCGCAACAGTCTGGCGGTCGGTAATGTGCTCGATGGCTTTACCGATAACTTTAACCCGGGAGCATTGGTGGTAGAGAACAATATCGCGCTCGACAACCATCGTTTTAACTTTATCTTCCGTCCTAGCCCTTATTCAGGCCCAGAACAGCAGGGGATCTTCAAAAATAACATCTCATTGCGTACCAAGCCGGGAACCTATGACGATGCGGTGGTCGGTCGCATTGATGACAGCAACTTTTTTATTCACCAGGGTCGCTCGGTCAACAGTAAGGGCCAAGCCTTCAACCTGAAGGTGTTTACGTCACTCAAGGTGCCGGCCAGTTTCTCACGCGATAGCCAGGGCAACTTTGTCTTCGGTGATTTTCTGCACAAGCAATAGCACAGGTGCCTCCCCGCATTGCTGATGCTGGGGAGGTTAACTTAGCGAAGCACCCCTTTTTTCATATAGTGGCTCAGGATAACGTGCAGTATGCCCATGCCGCCATGGGCAAAAATGTATACTTCAATCAGTGCGGTTAAGGTTTTATGTAAACCTAGCACATTTGCCGCCCAAGAAACGTTCATACGGGAAAGAAGAAACCAGGACAGGCCGGATAAGACCACCAGCAACAACGCACCCAAACCAAGGCCTTGCACACAGGCTGCCAGCCCTTTGGGTGAGGCCTCCGGGAAATTCAAGCGCAATATCTGTTTCAGGTCCCGCTTTATCTGGCTGAAATCCCCCCATAAATAAGGATAAAAGTATTTAACCCCGCGGGTGAATAAACAATAGGCAGTAAGCACCAGTGAAAGTAAAAAAAGCATGATACCAATAACAATATGCATCCAGGTGAAATTAAGACGCATTCCAACTTCATTCACTTGTGCCACTGCATCACCCTGTATTCCGTTACTATTCAAAATCTGGATAATAACAAACAACGCGATGGCCAAATGCAAGACGCGTAGAAACCTGGACTGCGTCTGTGCGAGATATGCCCAAAAAATGGTAAATATCTTCATGAACCCTCATATTTTTTGATAAGATTTGCTCGGGTGAAATATATTATACCCGATTAACCTCTATGAGTTCGATGATTGTAGTCAAAAGCATCTTGCGGGAAAGTTACAATTCAGCAACCGACAACCTATAGGTTTTATAGCCACCCGAAAGATTTCTCGCCTGAAAACCGTGTTGCATCAGTAATCGGTAAGCAACATGCCCACGTAAACCAGACTGGCAAGCAATGAGTATTTCTTTATCTTTCGGTAATTCATTAAGACGAGCACGTAACTCATCCACCGGAATATGTAATGCCGCAGGAAACATGCCTAGTGTTTTCAACTCGTTCGATGTACGGACATCCAACATGCATTGCCGCCGCGGATCAATATTTACAATATCGGCCACATGGCAGATTTTGGTATCGCCATTAATCACATTGCTCGCGAGCATGCCAATTTGATTAACCACATCGCGGGCACTATTGAACGGCGGGGCATAACACAGTTCAAGATCTTCCAGTTCCTGAACTTTCAGGTTGGCGCGCTGTGCCACTGCGAGCACATCAATACATTTATCAATACCCGCTTTGCCCACCGCCTGAGCACCCAGAATATCGCCGCTAACCGGGGAAAATAATAACTTTAGCGAGATGGGTGAGCCACCTGGATAGTAGCTGGCATGGTTAGGCGCATGGACATACACCTTTTCATATTCCATCTGCAACCGTTGCAAGGTTTTTTCATTCAATCCTACACTGGCTATGGCAAAATCAAAGACCTTGCAGATGGCCGTTGCCTGACTGCGCTGATAACAACGATATCCGTGCCCGTTTACCATATTGGCTGCCGCGATACGTCCTTGCCGATTGGCGGGTCCCGCCAGTGGGACTAACATCGTATTACCGGTTACCCATTCCGCGGTTTCTACCACATCACCAACCGCATAGATGCTGGCATCGGACGTGCGCATAAATTCATCAACCCGGATCCCGCCATGGGGTCCGAGTGCCAATTGGGCACCTTTGGCCAATTGGACGTCAGGCTTAACGCCGATAGCCAATAACACCATATCGGTGGCCAACGTCTCGCCATTATTTAACCGGAGCTGTAGGGCATGAGTATCATCGGCCGATGTGATTGCCGCCAAACCGGATTGTAAACGTAAGTCGACGCCCTTTTGCCGAATCAGCTGATGTAATATCTCGACCATCTCCGCATCAACCGGGGCCATCACTTGTGCACCCAACTCCAACAACGTGACGTTAATGCCGCGATTAACCAGCGCTTCCACCATTTCCAGGCCGATAAATCCGCCGCCCACCACGGTGGCATGGGTTAATGGATGCTGTTGCATATGCGCCAGAATAGTATCCATATCAGGCAGGGTACGCAGTGTAAATACGCCTGGGAGATCAAAACCCGGCATGGGTGGGCGAATGGGATTTCCGCCAGTACTTATCAAAAGTTGGTCATAGCTCTCACGGTAGATTTCACCGGTATGCTGATTCTTGACCTGCACCACTTTATGGTCTGCATCGATGTCTAACACTTGATGCTTTATACGCACATCAATGTTAAAACGGTCAATAAAATCCTGCGGGGTTTTTAACAGAAGTTGCTGACGGTCGGTGATCTCCCCACCGATGTGATAAGGCAGGCCACAGTTAGCGAAAGAAACATAGGCTCCGCGCTCCAATAGGATAATCTCTGCCGATTCAGATAAACGTCGGGCTCTTACTGCTGCCGACGCCCCACCGGCCACTCCGCCAATAATCACTATCTTGATTTTATTCATGCTGATGCCTTCTTAGTTTGGTCTTCTGGTGCGCTACGCTTGCATTAATTATACAATATCATATTATATAATAATATTAAGTGTTACCGCAGACCATTGTGGATGTCAAGGGGAGCCAATGGATAACAACCTTATCGACCAGAAAAGAATGCGCGACGCGGCAAGTACCGCAGTGGCGATGTTACGCGCGTTGGCCAATAACGACCGTCTGCTGTTGCTGTGTCACCTGAGTCAGGGGGAGGATTCGGTTGGGCAAATGGAGCGCGAGTTAGGCATTGTTCAGCCCACATTGTCCCAGCAATTGGGCGTGATGCGACGCCTGCAGTTGGTGGCGACTCGCCGTGAGGGCAAACAGATATTTTACCGCATTGATGATCCGAAGGTGTTGATATTACTTAAAACCCTGTATCAACTTTACTGTCCTAAAGATGAAGCAGAAGGTACGAGTTATGACAATTGATGTAACGCAGTTCACCCCATGGCCCAGTTTCTTCGGCGGCGTACTGATTGGTTGTGCAGCCTGGATATTAATCCTTTTCTGCGGGCGTATCGCCGGCATTAGCGGCATATTGGGCGGACTGCTCTCACCTGGTACTTCAGACCGTGGCTGGCGTCTGGCCTTTCTGATCGGCCTTATCGTTTCTCCTGTGCTTTATCGCCTCTTTCGACCGCTTCCTGCCATTGACATCTCTGCCTCCTGGCCGGTGGTGATCATGGCCGGGTTACTGGTCGGGATTGGTACCCGTTATGGTTCGGGTTGTACCAGCGGCCACGGGGTATGTGGTTTATCACGTTTATCACCCCGTTCTCTGGTGGCGACCTTGACGTTTATGGGCGTGGGTTTTGTCACCGTCTGGCTGATGGGCTTACTGATTTAGCCAAGTCTGTTCACACTGTAATGCGCTCAAAGGAGCACACATGAATCTGTTTTTTTCGCTGTTGGCTGGCATCGTGTTTGGCATTGGGTTATTGGTCAGTAGCATGGCAAACCCAGCCAAGGTGATCGGCTTTTTGGATATCACCCGGGTGTGGGATCCTTCACTGGCGTTTGTGATGGGGGGGGCTATTTGTGTCGGTTTCTTCGCTTTTCGTTCGGTGAAGTCGCGTGCGCTGTCGGTCTTCGGCGGCAAAATGAACTTACCGACCAAAAGACACATTGATAAACGTTTGGTGGGTGGCGCGGTCCTGTTTGGTCTGGGTTGGGGGTTGGCCGGCATCTGCCCTGGCCCAGGGTTGGTGTTGCTCGGTGCTGGAGTGACTAAAGGTATTGTGTTTGTTGGCGCAATGCTCGCGGGCATGCTGCTGTTTGAAAAAATAGAGCGCGCCAGAGAGAAACGTTAAATGCAGGATTCCTCTGAAGGATCCGATATCTTGAATATGTGACGCCAGAACAACATCATCAAGGACGGGATATGACCTTGTTGTCCAACCAAAAAGCCGTATATGACGCGGCTAAAAAAAACCGCCCCGGAGCGCTGTTCAACCCGGGTGGCACAGGCTACAGGGATCCTGATCCGAACAGAAACACGGCTACGTAGCGTGGTTCACTCCACTGAATTTTTCCGCCTTCACAGATTGGCATAAAGCCGGATGAATGCCTGGGTGGCCGAGGCTACCGATGCCGCCAGTCCTGACGCCTCTGTCGGCACGGGGTCTATCCCCCACAGAATCCTCTCTACAATACCGGCTTCGCACAACGCCTTGAAATGCACAGATAACGTTCGCACATCGCCTTGACATATCAGTTTTTCCTCCATTAGCCCGCTCATGACTTCACTGATATGGGATAGGGTTTTTTTGGGGCCCATTTCATAAAACAAGCGAGCGAGCTCAGGAAAACGACCGGCCTCGCCAATAATCAGGCGATTAAGCGCGACAATTTCCGGTGTGGTCACCAACTCCAAATAGGAGATACCCAAACGATGCAGGGTATCAGTCAATGTGTGACTGTTCGCCGGGGCATCCAACAACCGTTCCACCAACCCTTTTCCCACCTCAACGACGTACGCCTCAAATAATGCGTCCTTGGAAGAAAAATAGTTGTACAGCGTCACTTTTGAACTGGCCGCTTTTTCCGCTATCGATTCCATCGTGACCGCAGCAAAACCATGATGTAAAAATAATTCCCCAGCGGCCATGACAAATTGCAAACGGCGAGTTTCAGTTTTTCTTCGCATTATTCTTTGATCATCCTCATTTTTTCATGAACGATATAGTACAGATATATTGACCTTTGATCCAGAATACGTATAAGGTGAACGAATACGTTCAGTTATTGGCGAAACCCGACAAGCCTATCCTATTCTTAAACACCATAACAACGGAGAATATATGAGCCTGCAATGTCCAAACACGCCTGAATTCACTGGTCTTGACCAACCCAGTCGTGTCGAAGCCGACACGATAGACCTCGACGTTGAAGGCTCGCTGTCCAATACCATCGCTGGTGCGTTTATCAGGCCGCACCCGACACAGAATCCGCCCATGCTGGGCAACGGCTGTAAAGGTCGGATCCGCCTGTGACACCGGGTTCAAACCCGTATCACACCCACGACAATATTTTATTGTTTGAGCATAGGTGGACCCCGTACCCACCTTTTTTATCGGTAACGTTTCAACTAATAATTTACTGTTTTTATCAGGAGAAAAAAATGAAATATGTGATCACTGGCGTTGATGGGAAACTAGGCGGCCGTGTTGCTGAAAATGTCATTACCCATTTCATGACTCAGGGCATCACCCACGCGAATTTGATTTTTACTTGCCCTTTACCTGAACGCATTCCGGCCAAGATCCGCGAACGATGGTCGCAATTGGGTATCACTCTGCGGGCAGCCGATTATGATAATCCGGAACAGTTAGTGGTGGCGTTTACCGGCGGGCAGCGCTTGTTTATGGTTTCTGGTGTGTTGATTGGCGAAAAACGTGTCAGACAACATAAAAACGTCATAAATGCGGCGATAAAAGCAGGCATTGATCATATTACCTATACCTCTTTTCTTGGTGCAACGGACCCCGCTTACGCCCATGTTTATGTGACTCCCGACCATACTGAGACGGAAATTTACTTACGCAAGAGCGGTATTAACTATAATGTTATGCGAAATAATCTTTATATGGAAAACTATCTGACAACATCGGTGATGCTGTCGTTGCTATCAGGCAATAAGTGGTATACGACTGCAGGAGAAGGAAAAGCAACCTATATTGCCAAAGATGACAGCGCCCTGGTGGGTGCGTTGTTACTGCTAGGAAAAGGTGAGGATAAACGAGCATATAATATTACTGGCAGTGAATCGATATCGCAAAGGGATTTATGCCAACTGGTTAGTCATGTTTCAGGTATTCCTATAGAATATTGCCCAGTGGGAAAAGAAGAATTCTTTGAATATTTGGATTCCATTCATATTCCTCGAGACACTGACCAGGACTTTTCTCTATCGCCAGTCCCATGGTGCGGTAATGATATGGTGACAAATGAGGCGAGTATCGCCGAAGGTCTTATGGATGTGAAATCTGATGATTTTTTCACGATCACCGGCCAACACGCTCTTACAGCAAAAAATCTGGTGGTAAAATACAGCTATATCTGGGAAAAAGGCATCACTCATTGGAAAGATATTCTTTGATATTGACTAATTGGTAAAGTAATATGGATAAATGAAAATGTGTTTACGAAAGAGCAGTCGTTGACTGCTCTGCTAGAAAGTAACGATATTCTGATTAGGTAAACACATTTTTTGGCTCAATGAATTTTGCCGTTGCCCTGGATAACACTATCTTATTATGTGTCACAAAGGCCTCGACGTGGTAAATGCTTCGTTTACATGACAATAATCTTGCTTCAAGTGAAATCTGCATACCCACTCTCACCGGCATAATAAAACGCACCCTGAGTTCCGCCGTTAATGCTTTAATCCCTTGGGAAAATAAACACTGCGTCATGGTTTCATCAAGCAAAGTGCTAACCAAACCACCCTGCATAATCCCCTGATAACCTTGATATTGCGATGCTACCAGAAATGAAGTGGTTACCGTGCCATCCATTTTATCAATGAAGGACAATGACAGCGTTTCAAACCCATGATAATGTTCACCACACACCATACAATCAAGATTTTTTTGTTTACTCGTATTATCACTATCCATGTATTACTCGATCAGCTATGGCAGCATTTTCCATTACCGCGTCCATGACCATGACCGCTGTTATCCTGCTGTTCTGCTGCGCAGTGACACTGTCCATGTCCCCTATGATCAGGTGTATGAACCGCATCTTGCTGGCAACACCTGCCCGACGCCACCATCGTGCCCAACGCGTCGCCATCATGTTGACAATTGCAGCCACTTAACTTTTTTGCGTCATGCTTGGGTGAAGGCCGGGCTTGACTCAGGTCGGTCAAAGGAAGTAACCCGTTGGAATTTGACGATGCCAACGTTGCCATATCAGGGAACCCACCGCTGACTTGAAAAACAGCCCATTGCCGGGCTAACAACCGGGTTAACATTTGGGTGCCAATATTACGCACTACGACACGTTGAGCATTATTTTTCGATAATAAATCAATAAGATGCTGTTTACCTGCACAGTTGGTATTTAATGCAGGGTTGGCAAAGCGACTTAACTCTTTGCCCCGTTCATTGATAAATGCAATGCTTTGTGCCTTGGAAAAGTGCCCCGCAACACGATCTTCATTCATCGCAATAGCCGTTATCATCATTGTCACTCCATCGGTTCATTGGACATCATCAGCGCCTTGCCCTGAGTCAGGCAGTCCACAACTTTAAAACGGGCTGCTTTCAGAACATTCGCCAGGGTTTGCCTAGAGATACCCATCTCCACAGCCGCCGCTTGCTGTTGCATACCTAAGAGATCAACCAGTCGCAACGCTTCAAATTCGTCACGGCCAAGATGGACCTGTTCAAGTTGATGCATGGGCAGCCCGTTGGGTTTGAAGCAGCTGTCAGCGGGGCGGCCGCAGATATTTCTTGGAATTTTTGGTCTTGGCATGAGTACCTCTAAATGGCATATGCTATTTATACACTTCGTTTATGGCATATGCAACTTACTCTGTCGCTGACATCCTCCCCGCCCGAAGGCCGAGGTTTTACGGCACACCGAATAAATAACGATGCACCAAACACCCCCCACTGGCATCATTATGATGGACATCAGTTTACCCCGGATGCGGGTACGTTACTGCCGTCGCACCGTTTTCCAACATGACAGAATCGGTAGGGTTATCGGGTCAAAAACCCATTTGGCGATTATCTAACGTTGCATGTCACCTGAGTTAATTTATCTATTCACGATCTCCGCACCCTCGGAATAAACGCATTATAATCGAGACTCTATTTTTACGCTATCAAGTTGGTCAAAAAAAATAACAGTAAGAAATTTTTTCACATTATATTATGAATTATTGAGTAACATTAGTGAGGCAATAAAAATAATATTATGAATGCAATTCATTAATGAGTTTATCAATTTACCGCATGGGCCACGTCATACACCGTAGCCCATGAGTGATATTACTTAAGGTAAGATATTTGGGAAAAGGATAAAAACTAAAATGAATAAACCTCACACCCATAAGGATATCTGTATAAAATGAGAGTAATTTCAAATTTGTAGCAAAACCCTGGTGACAAAATGTTAAGAGAAAACGTCAATGATTTAATCTCTTTCTTGGTGGTGGCAAAAGAGCGCAGCTTCACAAAAGCGGCGGCAAAACTCGGCATATCACAATCAGCGTTAAGCCACTCTATTCGGAGTTTAGAGGAACGTCTGGAACTCAGGTTGTTAACCCGCACTACGCGCAGTGTGGCCCCTACCGAAGTTGGCGAGCGTCTATTAAATTCACTCGAACCCCGTTTTGCTGAAATTGAAGAAGAACTTAACACCTTGAGTGAAATGCGCGATACCCCGGCAGGTAATATCAGAATAACCACTGGAGAACATGCAGTTGATGCGATTCTTTGGCCCGTTCTGAAAATCTTCTTGGCAAACTATCCTGATATTAATGTAGAAATTACCGTCGATAACACGCTGACGGATATCGTCAGCGGGCGATATGATGCCGGTATTCGTCTTGGGGAACACGTGGCCAAAGATATGGTTGCGGTGCAAATTGGTCCCGTGATGCGTATGGCGGTGGTGGGTGCCAACGCTTATTTTACAAGCAAAGGCATACCTGATACCCCACAAGCATTACAGCATCACCAATGCATTAATATGCGTTTACCCACCCTAGGGGGAATTTATGCCTGGGAATTTGCAAAAGGTCATCATGAACTGAAGGCCCGTGTCGATGGTCAATTGACCTTTAATTCCTTACGACAAAGAATTGATGCCGCCGCCGCAGGGTTTGGCCTGGCATTTGTGCCTGAAGATGCCGTCAAGGGCGAATTGGCAAGTGGGCAACTCATGCGTGTTCTGGAAGACTGGTGCCCGCCCTTTCCCGGCTATTATCTTTATTATCCCAGTCGCAAACAGCACACCACGGCGTTTTTTTTTTATCGAGGCGGTGCGTTTTCGTCAATAACCCCCTTTTGTCCGTTGCTCGCCATAACCATGCCTACATGGCATGGAGAACGGTCCAACTATCGTTACTTTCCCATTCGACTTACGTCGGGGGGGCGCGAAAACGAACTCGACAGTAAAATCCCCGTATGCAGTTGCTGTAGTTCATCAACGCGGGAATCCTGAGTTAATAACTTTACGGTCTGATGTTCATCAAAGCGAAACTGACATAATAGTTGGCTGGCATCCGACAGTTTGGTCATCTGCGATGGCGCCAAGTTTCTCAGCGTATCTGCCATCGCACCATCTATACCCAGACGGAACATTGCCAAGGGTTTGTCCTGATAAATCAGGTTTTGTGCCAACATTAAATATGAAAAATTATGATCATGGATATTTTCACGTATTTCTTTGGCGTCCATTCTGTTATTTCCTTTGTTCTGACTTTCGGTGAGAACACGCCCACCCAACATAGGGTGACTATTTTGAGTAAAATGTGTCAAGGCCAATAAGGAAACCATCTTTATATGATCAACTAACCAACTGTAATAAATCGTTTTATAAAATAAAACCTTCAACACCCATGTAAAAATCAGTATTGGATTGCGTGCTACTTTTATTTACTCTACTGATTTAAGTATAGTCGCCACAGAGGGGAAATGTGATATCAAGATTAATTTCTTAATCATGATTTTCATGGTTGTGAATTTCCTTCGATAAATCGGCATATAAATCAGTTGTTAATATATTTTTTTGATTTTTATATATTTAACTAAAAAAACCAACACCATAAAGAGACTCATTTTAGATATTTAATTTTTTGGGTCTTTATTTGCTTGCATAAAATACCTACGCCGTAAATGTTTAATAGTCAACACGCAGCTTGATCAAAATTTCATGCGATTTTTGTGTAATTTATTTTTAAAAGGTGTTGATATTGGTGAGGAACTTCAGATAGGCACGGGTCGCCACGCGCACGAAGTCGGGGTCGTATCCACTGATAGCCCGGCGTAACGCGGGCGAAAAGCAAAGGGCAGGATGATGAAAACGATGAAGGCAATGCGGCTCAGCGAATATGGAACCCCAGGATGAACAAATCCCTTGTCGTGATCTTCGCCACAATCTGCCTTGACGCCGCCGGCATTGGGCTTATTTTTCCGATTCTCCCGCGGCTTCTTGAGCAGGTGATACAGACTCAGAATATCGCGCCCTATATTGGCATCATGACCGCGCTCTATGCGGCCATGCAGTTTATCTTTGCCCCCGTGCTCGGCGCATTGAGCGACAACCTTGGCCGGCGACCGGTACTGCTTATTTCCCTAGCGGGTACGGCCATCAACTATGTGCTCCTGGCGGTCGCGCCGCAGCTTTGGATGTTGCTTGTCGGCCGTGCCATTGCGGGTTTGACGAGCGCCAATGTCTCTGTGGCAATGGCCTATATCACCGACATTTCGCCCTTGAATCAGCGCGCCCGCCGCTTTGGCCTATTAAACGCCATGTTTGGCATCGGTTTCATTATCGGCCCGGTTTTAGGCGGGCTGCTCGGCGATTACTGGCTGCGACTGCCTTTCATCGCCGCCGCGGTGCTGAACGCCTGCAATTTCTTGTTGGCGTTATTCATCCTGCCCGAGTCCCGTACGCCGAACCGCCAAAAGATCACGCTGGGCGAACTCAACCCACTGCGGCCGCTGCGTTGGATTTTTTCGATGAAAAGGCTGCTACCTATTATCTCGGTGTTTTTTATCCTATGTGCCACCGGTGAGGCCTATGGTACCTGTTGGGCCCTGTGGGGTTTCGACACCTTCCGCTGGAATGGCCTATGGATCGGCCTGTCGCTCGGCACCTTCGGCGTGTGCTTAACGCTGGTACAGGCATTTTTGCCCGGTCCGGCGACCAAATTACTTGGCGAACGTTGGGCCATTCTTGTCGGCATTGCCTGTACCTGCGTCGCGCTTATCGTCATCGCGTTCACCCATCAAGGCTGGCTGGTGTTTGCCATCATGCCTATCTTTGCGCTCGGGGGCATCGGCACCCCAGCACTTCAGACCCTGGCTACCCGGCAGGTGGGCCCCACCCACCAAGGCCGGTTTCAGGGAGTGCTGGCATCAGTTGTAAGCCTGGCATCCATCGTCGGGCCGCTGTTTTTCTCGACTCTCTACTTCGTTTTCCAGCAGGCGTGGCCCGGCGCCATCTGGCTGTCGGTGGTGGTCATTTATGCCATTGCGGTGCCGTTGGTTTTTCTCTGTACCCGCCGCAGAGGCTCCCATCGCCTCAAAGGAGAAACGGGAAAATGACGTTATCTTTGATCCCCGCGACGCTTGCCGATGTTATTCGATAACCTGGGCTGGTTTGATGTTAACACCACCGGGATGACGCCAGAATAACCGGCCCATATCCGCTACTGTGGTAACGACGTTGGACATTCACGTGGAGATCACCCGGACTGAGGCCGTTGCCTACTCAGGCCTTCACCAAGCGTGGGTAGCAAAATCGGCTAATGTTGCGGCATACGGCAAGGCGGTCATCGCCCCCTTGGCGGTGGTCGCCAACGCACCGCAAGCCAGCGCTTGACGAATAACCGCCGACCACGTTGGCGTCGATGTTTCTGGCCACCCCTGTGACAGTCCCGCCAATAATCCCGCCATAAACGCATCTCCCGCACCCGTGGTATCGACTGCAGTGACTTTCGGTGCGGCGTACTGCTGCAATAACGCACTCTGTTTGTGATAAACCGATACGCCGTCTTTGCCCTGAGTCACCAAGAGTACTTTAGGATCATAGCGCTGGCACAGGCGAATAATACCTTGCGATATTTGGGGTTCTCCGGTGAGATATTCCAGCTCATGCTCAGAGGTTTTGACGATGTCTGCGAGCAACAGCGCTTGGTGCACACTGTCGCGCAGTTGGTTTTCATTCGACCAGAGATCGTGACGGATATTGGGATCAAAACAGACATAACCGCCTGCCGTTTTCATCTGCTCCATCGCCAAAAAGGCCGCAGAACGACAGGGTTCAGCAGAAAGAGCAATCGAACAAAGATGCAAGAACTGTCCTGTTTCAAACACTGGAATATCAGCAGGTTGCAGGAACAAATCGGCGCTTGGGCGAACCATAAAAGTGAAAGACCGCTCACCGTTCTGGTCATTTTCAACCACTACGGTGGAGGTTCGCTGATCGGGATCTTGATGCATATGCTCAATATTCACCGCCTCATCATTAAGCGTATGACGCAAGAAATCACCGAAAGGGTCGTTGCCAACGCGACCAAGCTGCACTCTGCGGATTTGCTGACATGGCAGTCTCTTGGCGCTACCGCCGGATCGGGACTGAACGGGTTGAACAGCTTCGGGTATATGTGGGAATGCCCAGATATGTTTCGACTGGGAAACAGCGAGATACTGCTTTGCTGTCCGCAAGGACTCCCGACGCAACCTCACCATTACCGTAATACTTTTCAGTCAGGTTATTTTGTCGGGCAGTTAGATTATGTTCAAGGCCATTTCCCACATGGCGATTTCCACGAACTGGATTTGGGGTTTGAATTTTATGCGCCACAAACCACCCTCAGTGAGGATGGTCGTCGTTTGCTGATCGGCTGGATGGGTATTCCTGATGGCGACGAGTTTTATCAGCCAACATTGGCTCATGGATGGATCCATACCATGACCTGTGTGCGTGAGCTGACGCTCCATGCTGGAAAACTTCACCAACATCCGACCCGCGAGTTGCAACAACTGCGCACGGCAGAGCAGGCCTGGCAAGGTCATGTGCAGGATGCGCCAGTGTGGGATATGACCCGCGCTGAAATTGAGATTGAGACAAATAGCCCGTTCAACGCCGATTTTGGCGGTGCGCTGTCGCTGCACTGGGACGGCGAGTGGCTAACGCTTACGCGGCGCAATCGACGCAGTGGCGAGCCCGAGCAGCGCTTCTGGCACGGCCAGTTATGCCACCTGACGCTGCTATGCGACAGCTCTAGCGTGGAGATTTTCATCAACCGGGGCGAAGCGGTGATGTCTTCACGTTATTTTCCTGCCCTACCGGCACAGTTGATTTTTAGCGGACATCAGCACATTTCACTGCGTCGCTGGTTGTTGGCGGATTGCGTGATAGAATAAATGACGATCCCGATAACAGAATATGACGCAGTGAAAAAAAGTAAACGCGTCACAATCAACGGTATTGCAGAATTGGCCGGCGTATCCAAATCCACCGCGAGCCAAGTGCTTAACGGGCACAGCAAAGCGTTTCGCATCTCCGATGCCACTCGGGATCGCGTCCTCGTCGTTGCCGCTGAACAGCATTATCAACCGAGCATTCACGCCCGTTCTCTCAATATGTCGCGCAGCTATACGCTGGGGCTGGTGGTGCCCGAAATGACCAACTACGGTTTTGCCGCGTGCTCCAATGAACTGGAAACCTTGTGCCGCGAAAACGGTATGCAATTACTCATCGCCTGTACTGATGAAAATACCAGCCAGGAGGCCATGGTGGTTAACAACCTGATCCAGCGGCGGGTGGATGGCCTGATCGTCGCGTCCAGTTTGCTTAATGACATGGAATATCTAAAAATCAGCCGGCAATTACCCGTGGTGCTGTTTGACCGCCATATGCAGGACACTACGTTGCCGCTGGTGGCGAGTGAAGCAATTGAATCCTCAGCCACATTGGTAGAACGAGTGGCCAGGTATCAGCAAGATGAATTTTACTTTATCGGCGGTCAGCCGAGAATTTCGCCGACTCGCGATCGACTGAGCGGCTACAAGCTTGGTCTGGAACGCGCCGGGGTGAGCCTAAACCCAGAATGGGTCATGTACGGAAATTATCATCCGAGTTCCGGTTATGAGATGTTTGCCAATTTATGCGCCAGCCTGGGCCGCCCGCCAAAAGCGCTTTACGTCGCGTCTTGTGGCCTCATGGAAGGAGTTTTGCGCTATATGAGTCAGCACAAGCTACTGGAAAGCGACATCCATCTATGTAGCTTCGATGATCATTATCTGTATGATTCGCTATCAGTAAAAATCGACACCGTCGCACAAGATTGCCACGAACTGGCGATTCATTGTTTTGAGATGATGATTGCTTTGATCAACGAACAGCAACCGGAACGGAACCAGCGTTATTTACCTGCGCAATTACACTGGCGTCACCCCCATTCGTTGAATCAGTGATAAACGTCGATAATACGACCTCGACTAACCAATAGGCGACCATGGTTCAGACATGGCACTGCCCACTGATGAGCACGAAAAAAAATCGGTGTAAAAACGCGTGCTGCACCATCTTATCCTCCCTGAATGACCCTCGTTAAGCACAGCACGCAGCGATCGTTTCAAGAACAGCCCCGTTTATGCCAGGATAAACACGTCGACCGTTTTAACCAGGCTACTTGCCTGTTCCTTTAAGCTTTCCGATGCGGCAGCACTTTCTTCAACCAGCGCGGCGTTCTGTTGAGTGACCTGATCCATTTGACTGATGGCCTTACCCACTTCGGCAATGCCATTGCGTTGCTCCACACTCGCGGCACTAATTTCATTTACGATCTGTGAAACCTGCTTAATGGCATTGACAATATTGGTCATCATATCGCCCGTTTTATCTACCAGCCCCGCACCATCGGTCACCTGACTGACACTTGTCGTGATCAATTTATGTATTTCTTTGGCGGCACCAGCACTTCGCTGGGCAAGACTCCTGACTTCGGTAGCCACGACGGCAAACCCCCTACCCTGCTCGCCGGCGCGCGCGGCTTCTACCGCTGCGTTTAACGCCAGTATATTGGTCTGGAATGCAATACCATCAATGACAGATATAATCTCTGCTATTCTTTTGGAACTGCCACTGATCCCCTGCATGCAAAGAATGACATCCTCAACCAATTTTCCCCCTTCCTCGGCAAGATTTAAGGTACTGTGGGCCAGGGTATTAGCCTGCTGTGCATTTTCAGCGTTATTGGTGACCGTTGATGTCAACTCTTCCATCGTTGCGGATGTCTGTTGCAGCGCGCTGGCCTGCTCTTCAGTACGCTGGCTGAGGTCATCCGTCCCTAACGATATTTCAGCACTTGCCGTAGCCACATTTTCAGCATTACTGCGTACATTTTTGACCAACGATGAAAGCGCAGACTGCATGTTCTTTAACTGAGCCAATAGGCTAGTAGAGTCATTGGGATTTAGATGAATAATTCTATTGAGCTCTCCACCCGCCATAGCGTTTACGGCATCCGCAGCAACCGTAGGTTCTCCACCCAACTGACGAAGAATGCCTCGCGTCAAATAAACACCAGTGATCAAAGCATATATCATCACAAACAGCGCGATAACGACTGAGGTTAATAAAGACAACTTACTGGAAGATAATTCACTATCTACGCTTTTTTTAGCGAGGTCATTTAACCGGTTCTTTATGGTCTCCAATTGAGAAAAAACCCGCTCAGCGGAAGGTTTGGCTTGAGTTTGAATGATCTCAGCAGCCTGTTTTACATTGTCTGACTCAATTGCAGTCACCGTGGCCAGCATTGCGTCATGCATCGACAAGTAGGATTGATCAAGGTCATTTATATTGGTTAAGGCTTCGCCATAACCATAACTGTGATTTTTGAATTTGGCAATTAATTGGCTAACTCGGGTAAAATTTTCTTCATTTTCTTTTTTCCAACCCTGAACTGCAACCGGATCTTTTGTAGACATCATCCGGTATATATTAATATCTGAACGAGTGAGTAATCCATCGATCACCGCCAAATCGGAGGCCGCATGGTAATCCGTATCGTATAATTCTTTTATTTTATAATCACTTAATCTTTGATTATTGAGTAAAAAACTCGTCAGCAACATACAAAAAACAATAATACTTGCCAGAATAAAGATTATTTTATTTTTAACAGTCCAGCTTTTCATTATTTCCCCTGCCTATTTAAAAAATCACCAATATAGTTTGTTTGTCATCTATTTATCCCCCAGGTTAATGTAATGAGAATGAATGCCATTCAATTACCTACCTTAACTTAAGGCAAATGAATGACGTTATATTCTCCATATTAACTTATGGCAAATAAATGATGTTGCATTGCCCGCATAGACTTCTGAAAATCAATGACGTTGCATTACCCACATAGACTGTTGAAAATCAATGACGTTGCATACCCCACATAGATTGCTGAAAATCAATGATGTTGCATACCCCACATAGATTGCTAAAAATCAATGACGTTGCATACCCCACATAGATTGCTGAAAATCAATGACGTCGAAATGTCCTTTACAGACTTAAGTAAAATAAAAAATGTTATATTCCCCGCACTGACTTAAGGAAAATTAATGAATATGAGTAGTCTTTTTCAATCAATGTAAAAAATAATATCCACATAGGTGTTAAATAAAACATTACGTTAACAATTTATCTACTTTTAAAAAAATTAACAAGTTTTTTAAATTTTTTTTACATCCAATTCAATTAATTTCATTTAAAAATAGCAAATGCGCCTATATAAATGAAAAACTCTCATCAATAGATTCCATTATATGAATGATACCCCGGTTATGCAGGACGGGCGGTACCAACAAAAGGAACTGATGTATCAACGCCATGTTCATCCATTAGGGGCATACGCTGCTCGCCAAGATCATGACATCACACAACCCGTTCCACACACTCTCACCCTAGGCTCGGATCACGCGGGTGAATATGGCCTTTGCGCGCATCCCGGAGGTGTGGCGTCAGGACATGTTCTTGTCAGTGAAAACCTGACGATATCGCCTAAACATGAGTGTGTGCACCCAAAGACATTTAGGCCGTTGTTGACACTGGATTGGCGGTATCTTACTGTCTATCTGCACTGCATCGCGGTGACAATTCGACCCAGTGAATAGAGTAACTGTCTTGATTATCACCGAATAAACCACGCATAACGCCCAGCTTCCATGAATATTGTGGCATAATGGTTTCACCCCGGGCATACGCAAGATAACCGATAATGCGACTACTCAGTGCTACAAGATAATTCCTGTCCCGCAAAAATATTGCGCAGGCCATTCCTTCATGCGCTGAAATAAGGTACAAGGCTGCATGAAAATTCCAAATAGAATCCAACCCCTCGTGGATGACGGCCTGATAGACGATGTGGTCCGTCGACTGAAAAGTGGCAAAGAAGCCGACGTTTACACTGTGTTATGCGGTGAAGAGATCCGTTGTGCCAAGGTTTACAAAGAAGCGACCCAACGCAGCTTCAAGCAGGCTGTGCAGTATCAGGAAGGTCGTAAAGTCCGTAACAGCCGTAACACCCGTGCGATGCAAAAAGGCTCAAAGTTCGGCCGGAAACAGCAAGAAGAGTCGTGGCAGACATCGGAAGTCAATGCGCTATTTCGCCTGGCAAATGCCGGTGTACGGGTACCTCAACCGTATATTTGTCTGGATGGCGTGCTGTTGATGGAGCTTATCACCGACGCCGACGGCGTGGTTGCACCGCGTCTGAGCGATGTGACGCTGAGCGAAGCAGAAGCGGTGGCCGATTTCGATACCATGATCCGCAATATTGTGCGCATGCTGTGTGTGGGTATCGTGCATGGGGATTTATCAGAATTTAACGTGCTGATGGATGCCAACGGGCCAGTTATTATCGACCTGCCCCAGGCCGTCGATGCCTCGGCGAACAATCATGCCGAATCGATGTTCGAGCGTGATGTGGGCAATATGACCGAATACTATGGCCGCTTCGCGCCGCAATTGCTGAAAACCCATTATGCAAAAGAAATCTGGGCATTGTATGAAGAAGGTAAACTGACGCCGGAAACCATTCTGACCGGGCACTTCGCCGAAGATACACAAAAAGCCGATGTAGACTCACTGCTCGATGAAATCATTGCCGCTGAAAATGAATATTATGATCGTCAGCGGGCGCTGAAAGAACGCGATATTTGAAGCCAGTGCGTACGACTGCCGCCGCGCGCTGGTTCTGAGCGTGGGGCAGCATCAGATGACGGTGGTGGCGTTCACCGCCGCCATCTCATCGCGCAAACACATCCCGCCACAGGTCACATCCGCGAGAATTGATAATTAATTTATATCAATGAGAAACGCCGTATTCTGCCCAAACATAAATTTTATTACCTATTGCCATCTGGCGCCCGATGCTGAGTGAATGTTATTTGCGCTGGTTAATGTCATTACCCTGGTTATTTATTGATGTTAGCTCACATTTATTGGTACTAACGAGATAATGTTATGCGATTAAGTATTCGGTTTCATGCTGGCAAACTAAAATAGGATCACAACATAGTTAATCGTAGATTGAGTTATCGCCTTTATTTTGTCATTAAAGAGCATTAACATTAATTACTTATATTTATTCATATTATCTCGAACACTAAAAAACAACAGATTACATCGATAATATTCATATGAATGAAATAATAAACTAAAAAAAATAATTTATCTAAAATTTTATATTTTTTTAAAAAAAATAAACTTTCATCTATTTACAGTCAGTTACCTAATAGCGTATTTACTCAATCATCATGCTTAATTGTCTCAAAAAATAGCCAGGTGGTGTTATTTTTCACCCTTAACCGTTTTTAGCACGTCACCAACATAACAGCCATTGCGTAATGATAATTCGATGCGATGAAACCCGATTTTATTTATCAAGCCGCGTGAACTGAACCATCAACAGACCATGTAACTGAACCAGGGGCATTATTATGACCATTAAATTAACCCTTCCTGCATTAGCCATCGCCGGCATTATGGCTTGCGGCCAGGCCACGGCCGCCGATACCGGCACTATTACCTTTACCGGCACCATCCTGACCGCCGCCTGTACTGTTGCGACCGCCTCCACGACCCAGACTATTAGTATGGGGAACATCAGTAATGTCGGACTCACCGCAGGTATTGGCGCGACGGCACTGCCAACCCCCGTGGCTATCGTCATAGACGATTGTCCTACCGCGCCGACCAATATTAGCATCCGTTTTTCCGGCAGTGCCGATGCGGGCAATCCGACACTCCTGGCGTTGGATTCCGGC
Organism: Acerihabitans sp. TG2; assembly: GCF_035013185.1. Taxonomy (NCBI): domain Bacteria; kingdom Pseudomonadati; phylum Pseudomonadota; class Gammaproteobacteria; order Enterobacterales; family Pectobacteriaceae; genus Acerihabitans; species Acerihabitans sp. TG2. Next base: position 117,151 of record NZ_JAYGJO010000003.1, on the reverse strand, counting down.
TCGGTGGCCAGTGGTTTTGGCATTGCGTTGTTCGAGTCTGACGGCAGCACGGCCATCAATCTCGGGGTCGACTCCGCACCCCGAGATGTGCCTATCGCTGGCGCAACGCTGAACTTTGTGGCCAAACTGGTCTCCACCGCAGCGACCATCGTGGAGGGTGCTTATACCGCCACAGCCAATTTTACCGTCATCTACAACTGATCGCCCCCTTAGCTTGCTGGAGTGGCATCGACAGCGGTCACCCGGGCGGTATGGCAGCACAACAGCCCACCGGTCAAACCTATTAGATAAATGGACCTGCGAGGGATGGCGATGAATTTGTGGTTAAAAACACTCTGCGCGTTGGCCGGACTGGCCTGGGCCGGTGTGGCTGACGCCGGCGTGGTCGTGGGCGCAACCCGGGTGGTGTATGATGCCGGTAAAAAAGAAGCCTCAATTTCGGTCAGTAATCCGGACCGTTCACGCCCCTTTCTTATCCAGTCCTGGATTGATAATCCGCAGGAGGGGGACACAACACGGGTCCCGTTTATTATCACCCCGCCGTTGTTCCGATTGGATACGGAACAGGAAAATGTGCTGCGTATTGTGCGCGCCGGCGGTCACCTGCCCGAAGACCGAGAATCCGTATTTTGGTTGAATATCAAATCCATTCCCGCCACGGACAAAAACGCCACTAATCAACTGCTGATCAGCGTCAATACCCGGATCAAGCTGTTCTATCGCCCAAAAAATCTGGCCGGTAACGCCACACTGGCGTACCAAACGCTAACGTTTTCCCGCCAGGGAGGGGAGCTCATCGCCCGCAATCCCAGTCCGTTCTACATATCCTTTGCCAGTTTACGTGTGGGGGGCCAGGAGATTAAGCATCCCGGCATGATTGCCCCCCTGGGCACATTACGCTGGCCTTTGCCCACCGGCGCGCGCGGGAATGTGAGCTGGCGGGCGATCAATGATTTTGGCGGCACGTCCGCGCCGGCAAGTGTGCCGTTGTAATCACCATGGACGCGTGATTTACCCGGTTCAGGTTGAGAGAACGAAGATGATAAAACAACGATCCCAGCCGACCGATAGGTCACCGTTAGTGATTAACCGGTGGTACAAACCGCCCCTTCTGCCGGCCTTGACCGTTTCATCATTGATTTTCGCGTCGCCGCTGTCGGCACAGGATTATTTTAATCCCAACGCGCTGACACTCAAGGGGACACCAACGCAATCCATTGATCTCAGCCCGTTCGCCGACGCTGGCGGCCAGTTGCCGGGAGTCTATCGCGTTGATATTTATCTCAATGGCAACCGGGTGGATACCCGCGACGTCACTTTTGTCGCATCGACGGCGGGGCTACAGCCCGAACTGACCGCCCGGCAGTTGGCCGACTATGGGGTCAAGCGCGCCGCCTTTCCAGCCTTGCGGGATCGGCCGGACGATCAGCCCATTACCGTGCTGGGCCAGTACATTCCCGACGCCGGCAGCAAATTGAACTTTCAGCAGTTGCGACTCGATTTGAGTGTGCCCCAGGCCGCGTTGGATGCCCAGGCGCGCGGCTATGTCGATCCGGCGCAATGGGACCAGGGTTTGCCTGCCTTGATGCTGAGTTATGCCTATTCCGGATCCACGACCTGGTACGATAACCCAGCAGGCAGCAGCGACAATCATTATCTCAACCTGCGCAGCGGAGCCAATCTCGGCGGCTGGCGGTTACGCAACTATTCCGCTTACAGTAACAGCAGTCAGGACGGTGCCCACTGGGACAGCATTAACACCTATGTCCAGCACGATGTGCAGTCGTTAAAAGGGCAGTTTACCGCCGGGGACGCCTATACGCCGGGGACGATATTCGACAGCATCTCGTTTCGCGGCGCGCAGTTGGCCTCCGATGACAATATGCTGCCCGATAGCCTGCGCGGTTTTGCCCCGGTAGTGCGCGGCATTGCACAAAGTAATGCCCAGGTGACCGTACGTCAGAATGGTTCCATTATTTATCAAACCTATGTAGCGCCCGGCCCCTTTGCGATAACCGATCTGTTTCCCACCGCCGCCAGCGGCAACCTGACCGTGACAATAAGGGAAGCTAACGGTACTGAGCGCAGCTTTACCCAGCCGTTCTCAGCGGTGCCCATCATGCAGCGCGAGGGCCAGTTGAAATACGCCGCCAGCGCCGGACAATACCGATCAACTTATCGCGACGGGCACCACCCGAATTTTTTCCAAGGCAGTCTGATTTATGGTTTACCCAGAGATACCTCGCTCTATGGCGGTTCGATAGGCGCTGGAAATTATCAGTCCTTGTTACTGGGGGTGGGCCACGGATTTGGCGAACTGGGCTCCGCCTCGTTTGATGTAACCCAGGCCAGCACCACGTTGTACGGCAGCGATGAGCGCCATAATGGCCAATCGTATCGTTTCCAATACGCCAAAGTGATCACTGACTCCGGCACCTCGTTTACCCTGGCCGGCTATCGTTATTCCACGAGCGGATTTTATGATTTCAGCGATGCCAACAACATGGACATTCAGGCGTCCGATTCCTGGCGGCGGCGCTACAACAAACGCAGCAAATTCCAGGTGAATATCAGCCAGTCAATGGGCAACGCGGGCAGCCTGTATGTGGCGGGTTATCAACAGGACTATTGGCAGAAAAGCGGTTATGAACGCAGCCTCAGCACCGGTTACAGTCTGAGTTATGCCGGCATCAACTATAACCTGAACTACACCTATAACCAAAGTCCGGGGCCGGATGCTACTGATCAGCAGTTTGCGTTCAGCGTACAGATCCCGCTCAGTAAATGGCTACCTAACAGCTGGGCAACCTACAGCGTCACCAGTGATAACCACGGGGCGATGAATCAGCAAGCGGGCATCAATGGCACCGCGCTGGCGGACAATAACCTTAACTACAATGTGCAGCAGAGCTACGGCAACCAAGGTACCGGCGCCAGCGGTAATGCCTCGGCGTCTTACCAGGGGAGCAGCGGCAGGCTCAACGCAGGGTATAACTACAGCCAACATAACCAGCAGGTAAACTATGGCGTGCAGGGCGGCGTGGTGGCGCACCCTTATGGGGTCACGCTAGCACAATCGCTGGGGGATACCCTGGCACTGGTGCGCGCCCCGGGAGCCACCGGCGTGCGGGTACAAAATACTACCGGGGTGCACACCGATTGGCGGGGTTATGCGGTGGTGCCTTATGCCTCGACCTATCGCAGCAACCGCATCGCGCTGGATACCTCGACCTTGGGCGATGATGTGGACATTGACATTAATACGCAAACCGTGATCCCCACCCAAGGGGCGCTGGCGCTGGCTGAGTTCAAAACCCGCGTCGGCAGCCGGGTGCTACTGACGATAACGCACCAAGGTCAGCCGGTGCCGTTTGGCGCTCAAGTGACCCAAATACAGCCCGCCGGAGAAAGTGTCAACAGCGGCATTGCTGATGCTGAAGGCCAGGTCTACCTGAGCGGCATGCCGGAACAAGGCCGAGTAAAGGTAGTCTGGGGGCCGGGCACCGACCAGCGGTGTGAAGCCACCTATACCCTGCCTACCGAGTCATCCTCAACCACATCCATTCGCATGGCCAATGCGTTATGTCGCTAAGGAGCGCACCGATGAGACCACCACGCCTCACCATAAGAGTTCTCGCCATGCGAACGATTGCCTGCCTGGTGCTTTTCTATAACATATCGGCCATGGCGGCGACCTGTTCCGCTACCGGTTCAACACTGACGCTCCCCGCCATTACCCTGACGCTGCAGCGAGATAGGCCAAATGGCCCCACCGGCGATGCATTAAGCATTTCGGTGGGGGGCAGATATACGTGTTCAGCGGATGGCACCTCGGTTTCTCAGCATCAATTTGGCATAAATGGGAATATATCCAATTTAAACGAGACGAGTTACTCTGGCAGAACGCTATATAAACTCGGCACTTCCGGTATTGGCTACACCCTATTAGGCTTAAGCAATGCCTCCGCAGATTGCTTGGCATCTGCTTATATAGGTCCTGGCCCAGTGGTCGGGGGGGTGACAAATAGCGTTCGCCTTTGCAACTCAACGAGTGGGCTCATTACGCCGCAGCCCCTACAAGGGGGTATACAAGTAGACTTTTTTAAAATCGGCCCGGTTACGCCGGGAACAATCTCGTCAACGCTGATTGGCTCTTTTGTCAGTCAAATCAATAGCGAATCATGGTCGTCCCCCGGGGTTAATATTTATAGCGGTTCCATAACCGTGATTGAAAAAGCCTGCTCGGTCACCACCCCCGCCATTACCGTGCCCATGGGAGAGGTTGCGCGCAGCGCGTTCACCGGTATCGGCAGCACCGCGGGGACCCACGACTTTGCTATTGCACTCGATTGTGATGCCAGTACCAATATCAAGCTGCAACTGGCTGGGACAACGGCGGGAGGTTTGCCCACTGTGTTAGCGCTCACGGCCTCTGCTTCGCCACCTGCCGCCACCGGCGTGGGGGTGCAGGTGCTTTATGCTGGCAACCCGGTCACGATCGGCACGCCAATAACCATTGGGACCACACCAACGGACGGACCTTATAACCTGGCGCTACAGGCGCGTTATTATCAAATCAACAGTGTCGTCACCGCCGGACAGGCTGACAGTACCGCCACATTCACCATTACCTACGACTAAACCACTGCGATTCGGTTGACGGCAAGGCTTGATTAAATAATACACACAGTGTTAATATAACCAAATATTGGCCTGGTCGGTTTTATAAATTTAGGAATATTCTATATTAAAAAATTGCATATTCCTCATTGCTAGTCTATGACATATCTTATTCCAAGGACGTAGGTAGATTATAATGATCCCATTTTTAGTGGAAGCAAATCAATTCCTCTACCGTTTTCCTGATAACCTTATTATCAGAGACACCGCCAATGGTGATATGAAACTCATTGAATACAGTAGAGATGATTACATTTATCGCAATTATTTCGTCGGATATCGTCAAGTCAATGGAACCATTGTTGTACTGATAAATAATGAGCCGGTATGGATCATGGCCTATGAAGGGGGGATGACCGACCTCGACTTGCCGGCCGACGACATAAGAAAAATTTTTTCGTTTGTCAGGCAGAACCTGGCGCGCGCCACTGTGGTAGAGGCCATCAGGGGGCCAAGTGAATTTCATAATGATAGGCTGGACTACCAAAACAGATTTTTTGGCACCATCCATAAATTTAACGGCACTGAAACTGTTATGCTGAAAAATCAGCAATTGGTCTATAGTTTGAATTATACAGGCAACGATGTCATATTCTAACGATGATGTTGAGTGACAACGAAAAAAATGGCCAAACAATAACTCTATTTTTCGCGTTATGACCGGTGACGCGGAATTATCAATAACGGTGTAGAGGCATAACACAAAAATATCCAGCAGAGTTCGTCTTCATAAAATGATTATTTATGTATTGCCGAATTATTTACAAAAGTTTCACGCGTCGGTTAGAAAAAATAATAAAAAAAGGCATTAATTGCTATAAATCCTTATTATTTTCCCGTTATCAACAATAATATTGTTATTCTTTATAAGCCTAAAAACAACAAAAAATATATACCCTAAATAATTCATGTGGCAACAAAACGGTGACGTAACGACACATCGGGTTCCAGACCGAGTTTAACCGTGCTTGCGCTGACCCGACGGTGAAGCTCAGGAATGAGGTTCATCAATCCCCAAGTGCGAGCTTATCGATAAAACGACATAACCGTATAACCGTATAACCGTATAACCGCATAACCGCATAACCGCATAACCGCATAACCGCATAACCGCAGCGTAAAGGCACAGCCTAACATTACGCCATCATCGGGTCTCGAAGCGTCGGGAACAAGGTTTTATTATTCGATGCTGGCGACGCCATCATGCATGGGGTTGAAATATATTTTCACAATTCTACGCAGCGCTATTTTTACAAAAAATAACACACTCTTATCATTGTATCTTATTGTTATATAATGTTTTTTATTTATTATTTCTTTTCCTCTGCGTATTAGTTGGCGCGATAAAGTCAACCAACATAAACGGACATGCAACGCAACGAGAGAATAACGAAAACTCTTCATTTTGCGCTCTATAATGATGCACCTAGCACATAATTAGCACTGTCATCAATATGATTTCATTACGTTTGGTTGGAGATGTAACTTTATGACGCCTTCTGAAGAACAGATGTTAGCGGATGAGGCCAAGTACTGCTCATTCGGCGATACCGTGCATTACGTTAATCCGCCTAAAATTTTTGAGCGGTGCAAAGGAAGCTATGTTTTTGATGGTGAAGGCATTCCTTATCTGGATCTACAAATGTGGTATTCAGCGGTCAATTTTGGCTACGCCAATCCCCGTTTGGACAATGCATTAAAAAGACAAATTGACGTACTGCCGCAAATCGCCAGTCAATATCTGCACCCAACCAAAATCGAACTGAGCAAAGTGATCGCTCAGGATATGGAAAAGAAATTCGGCTTGCCGGGTCGTGTGCATTATAACGTCGGCGGTTCACAGTCGATTGATGATTCCCTCAAGCTGGTGCGCAACTTCTGCAATGGCAAAAGCCGGATGTTCGCCTTTGAAGGCGGCTACCACGGACGTACCATTGGGGCGTCAGCCATTACCTCCAGCTATCGCTATCGTCGCCGTTTTGGTCACTTCGGCGAACGGGCTCAGTTCATTCCTTTCCCTTACCCTTTCCGTCGTCCTAAGGGTTTGTCACCGGAAGAATACGCTGAAAAACTGGTTGCCGAGTTTGCCCGTCTGTTCGAAAACGAATATCACGGTGTTTGGGACCCTAAAGTCCAACAGGCCGAATTTGCTGCGTTTTATATCGAGCCGATTCAGGGGACCGGCGGGTATATCATCCCACCGCGTAATTTTTATAAAGGCCTCAAAAAAGTGCTCGACGACCACGGCATTCTGTTGGTCGTCGATGAAATCCAAATGGGCTTTTATCGCACCGGTAAACTGTGGTCAATTGAACATTTCGGCATTACCCCGGACGTATTGGTCTTCGGTAAAGCACTGACCAATGGACTTAACCCACTGGCGGGGATTTGGGCACGTGAAGAGATGATCAATCCGGTCACCTTCCCGGTAGGTTCAACCCATTCCACTTTCGCTTCTAATCCATTGGGCACGGCTGTTGGGCTGGAAGTGATGCATATGCTGGCCGAAAAAGACTACGAAACGCAGGTCATGAACAGCGGCGCGTATTTCCTTGAAGGGCTTAAGGCTTTGCAGCTTAACCATCCGGAAATTGGTGATGTTGATGGCCTGGGTCTGGCGCTGCACGCTGAACTGTGCCAAGCCGACGGTTTTACCCCCAATAAAGAACTATTGGATAAAATGGTCGACATCGGCCTGTCCGGCACACTGGAATATAAAGGCCAGAAAACCGGCCTGGTGCTGGATGTAGGCGGTTATTATAAAAACGTCATCACCTTTGCGCCTTCGCTGGAAATCAGCCGCAGCGAAATTGATCAAGCGATGGAATTGCTCGACCAATTACTGTATCGCGCCAAACGCGAGATGTAATTTTACCTTCATTCAAAGCGCACCTCAGGTGCGCTGAGTTTGATGATAAAAACGTGCTAGCAGGCATGATGGGTAAGATCGTAAAGACGCCGTGAATACATCCATGTAGGCTCGTGCGCGCCATCCCTGGCGCGCTACGCTTTACTCTCCTTACCCATCACACCCGCTGCCAACTCATGAGCAAGTTTGTCAGCATTCTGAGCGCACCTCAGGTGCGCTTTTTCTCCTGCGCCGATTTCGGAACGCGACCCATGACCGACCACCGCCGTACCGAGCTTTGTTATGCTAATGCATTGGAACCACTGGCACTGATCAACACCTTTTACCGCCAGCCACCAACCGGTTTTAGCGTGCACCTATCCGCTCAAGGATTACCCTATTTTTCCACGCAATTTGATTTATTAACCACAGCAGATGACGAACTGCGTAACAAGCTGCTTCGCTGGCCCGGCTATGGTTTATGGCGTCAATGGTTAAAGATCGATACCTATTTTATTGGTACCACCGTCAATGAGTACTCTCCTTTTCCCGTCGGAATTACACCTGCAGATACGGTAGAATGGATTCAAAAAAACTGTGCCGGCGCCAAAAAGCTCACCATCATAAAAGATTTGCCGCACCACTCCCCGTTGCTGACGGCCAAGGATAACCACTACTCCCAGGCACTGACGGAAGCCGGGTTGAAACGCGGATTTATTCGTGTTGCAGGGCAAGCATTAGCTTATGTGCCCATTAATTTTAACCATATAGATGAATATTTAGCCCGATTATCTCATAGCCGCAGACGCAATATTCGCCGAAAACTGCGCAGCCGGCAACAACTGCGATTAGAGGTGCTAAAAACCGGCGATGCCCGTTTCCATGATAAAGACTGGCGGTTACACCTGTATCTGCTTTATAAGCACGTGTATGACCAAAGCGAGATTCATTTTGATCTGCTTAGCGAGGCATTTTTTGCAGAATTACTGTTAGATGCCGACAGCGGCGGCCGGGTATTCTGTTACTGGCATGACAACGAATTGATCGGTTATAACATTTGCTACCAACACGATGATAAACTGATTGATAAATATATTGGGTTAGATTATCCACAGGCGTTGCACTTTAACCTGTATACGGTGAGCTGGTTCGTTAATCTTGAGTACGCATTGGAAAATGGACTGCGTTTTTATGTGGCGGGCTGGACCGATCCGCAAGTCAAAGCCGATCTCGGTGCCCAGTTCACGTTGACCACCCATTTAGTCTGGGTGCGTAATCCGCTATTACGCCGTTGCTTAATGCACTTTCGTCACCATTTTGAAAGCGATGCCCAGTGGCATCAGGATCGTTTACCATGACCTGCCCTCGCCCACCGGTGATTTTGGATTTTGATGGCTCCGTGAAGCTCGAACCTCATGATGGGGTGCGGGTGATACCACTGCAAACCTGGCAGGAAAGTATCCGGTTTGGCTGCCGCTGGACCCCATTCAAACTGCTGGGGCAGACGCTGGCCGCACAGCTTCCGGTGGATTATGGCTGCGTTTTTACCGGCAGCGGCGATTATCATCACGTTACCCAGCTACTGTTACAACGGTTGGCGTACCTGCCGGCGTTTGATCTGGTGGTGTGCGATAACCATCCCGATAATATGCGTTATCCTTTCGGCATCCACTGCGGTTCATGGATTTACTGGGCCAGCCGGTTACCGCAAGTGCAACATATTCATGTGTTAGGCATTTGCTCGCCGGATATTGCCTTGGGACACGCGTGGGAAAATCATTGGGCACCGCTGCTACGCAATAAGCTGACGTATTGGAATATCAACGTCGATACCCACTGGTTGAAATGGATCGGGGCCGGCGACCGCAGTTACACCTTTAGCAGTGCGGATGCATTAACAACGCGGTTTTTAGCGCATTTGGATCAGACACGTTCACGCGCAGTTTATCTGTCGCTGGATAAAGATGTATTGAGCCCATCGGTCATCAACACCAACTGGGATCAAGGACAATTGCAGGAACATCATCTACACGCGTTAATCGATGCCTGCCAAGGCCGATTGATGGGTGCTGACATCACCGGCGATGTCTCAGCCTACCGCTACCAGAGCCGATTTAAGCGCTGGCTCAGTGCGGCGGACGGTCAGCAAGTCCCGTCACCGGCGCAGGCGGCGTGCTGGCAAGCGCGGCAAAATGAGTTGAACCAGCGACTGGCGGCACGCATCAATGCCTGCTGGTAATAGGTCAACGGTTTCCCGCACCAGAGAGTTAAGTCAGTGCGGCACGCAGGCGCAGCATAACCTCAGAGAATAACCGGTCGGTTAACCAAGGGCTGTTGGTGATGGATAAGCTACGCGCCGCGAAATCATCAGCGCACGGCGTGGGGGATAACGGCGCCAGCAGCGGCAACACGGCCGGATAATCGCCCAGGGCATGGATAAACAGTCTGGTTACGCCCAATCCGGCGGTCCATAGACTCGCCATCACCGCATCGCGCGCCGCCGCGTCAGGCATTAGCACCAGGATAAACGGCCATATTCCCTGACCACCGGGATTATCGTTTATGACACTCACACCCGGTAATTGGCTTAACAACGCCACCCGGTCTAGCGCGCGCTGTTTGCCCCGCAGCAAAAACCCCGGCAAACGCCGCAGTGCACTGGCCGCTACCCGCCGGCGATAGTGTCCCAGCCGATGCAGCGGGATACTGCGCACGGTAAAATCATCACCCACCGCCGCCACCGGGTCCCCTTTGGCCAGCGCCGCACGCAGTGGCCGGCCATACACCCAATACAGACCGCCGGGCCGGTAAAATGCCCAGTATCCCCATAACTCGGCGATACGCCGCAGCTCCCAGCCGAGACTAAAGGGCAACGTCTGCTGGCAGGTTTGTGTCAAGGCCTGTTGCAGCGCCGGATCCCGGCTAAACAGCACCCCTCCTTCGGCACAGGTCAGTCCTTTACCCATCGCCATACTGAAAAAACCGACATCACCTTTTAACCCTACGCTATTGCCACCATCCTGCGCCCCCATGCCCTGGGCCGCATCCTCGATAACCGCAGCGCCGACTGCGCCGGCGATGTGCAACGCGCTATCCACGTCAGCCACCCGCCCCGCCAGATGAGTTACCACGACGGCCAAGGTGTGCTGGTCGCATAATAAAGCCAACTGGCGGTTATCCATATTGATGCCGCCGGCAGCCAAATCACAGGGGACGACGGTCAGCGGTGGACAATAAAACGCGGCTAGCGCCACCAGTGGACAGGTATAGGCGGGAACAATCAACGTGGTACGGTCGGGATATCGTCGTTGCAATACCCGCAGTGCGATAACCAACGCCGCCGTACCGGAGCAGGTCAACAGCGGACGCGGTATCAACAGCCAATCCGACAGCTGTTGCGCCAGGTCGCCGGAGAACGCCATAAGGTCGCGCCATTCGATCGGCAACCCGGCGGTTGGCGGAATCTCCACCGGCGGTGTCAACCTCATCATGCGTCGGGAGTCTCGGCTTTAGCCAAGAACAATATGCCGGATAATATCAACAATCCCCCCACAATCTTGGCCAGGTTAAGCTGGTCATTGAACAACCAGACCGACACCATGGTGACGCTGATAATCTCCAGATGCGAGGCGGCAAACGCCGGCCCCACCGGGGCATATTTCAATAACGTCATCCAGGTAAAAAACGCGCCGATATAACCGATAAATGCGCCATAAATCCACGGATGGCCAAAAACGCGCAGCAACCAGTCAACATTCAGCATTAACGGTTCGGCATGCAGGGAGGCATATTTGAAGCTGACCTGCGCCAGGGTATCAAACATCATTAATATCAGAAAACCCACGAAGTAGAAGCGTTTCATTATTCGATACCCACCACGAGCACGCCACAGGCAATGAGCAAAATGCCGATCAGGCGCCATTTGGTCAGTTTTTCGTTAAACCACAATCGACCGACAATCATAATCGCCACAATGTTGATTGAGCCGAGCATTACCCCAACCGACAGCGGCACCAGCGATAAAAACGCCAACCAGAGGACAAACTCGAAGACATAACTAAAGATACCGACCCAAAGCCATTTATGGGTCAGCATATGGCGCCAATGGGCCAGGCCTGAATAGGGCGTGCCGGATAACGCCGCCGCTTTAAACGCCAGTTGTCCCAGCGTGTCCACGACCACGTTCAGTATCCACAAGATAACCGTGAGTTGACTCATGCTGGTAACAGATTTCCAATAATCACGCGTGGTGGATCGGTGTATTGAGCTCGGTTAACATCGCGGCAACCGGCGTCGTTGGCTCAACAACCGCCTGAGCGAAGGGCTGGGCCGGCGTCGTTTGTTCAACAACCGCCTGAGCGAAGGGCTGGGCCGGTGGAACATGCTGGCGGATAAAATGAATCGAGCGGGAAACCAACTCACGTCGGTCATTATCAATCGTAATCATATGATAACTGTTTTTCAACAACACCATCTCAACCGGACCGCTGACATTATCGCGCACCAGTTCGCCGTTGCGATGATGGGCGATATCATCATTTTCCGCGTGCAAAATCAGGCAAGGCGCCACCACCTTAGGCAACGCATGACGCACATTACGCGTCAGATAGACCAACTGACTCAGGGAAGGCCATGGGTTGCCCGGCAGACCCGCCGCCCCGCTATCGCCGCCCAGCATGCTTTGCGCAATCTTACGACGCAGCTGTTCGTTGCGAATACCGTACGGCGGCGCTTCATTAAATACCCGGTGGCGACCAATATGTAAAATATCCACCAGCGTCAAAAACCAGGGCGCGATCAACCGTGACAGCGTTGGCACGGTCCAGCCGTCCATACGAAAGGTGGCACCATAAACCAACACGCCTTGCACCTGGTTCGGGTGATCGCTGGCGTATTTCAACGCCAGCACCGCCCCCATCGACAGACCGCCGACAAACAGATAATCCACCTGCCGACGTAATTTTTCCGCCGCATCAATGACGCTTTGATACCAGTCTTTCCAGGTCGTGGCGATCAAATCGTCATCATCACCACAGTGGCCGGCCAACTGCATGCCATAGACGGTATAACCGGCTCGGTTAAATTCACGACCGACACCACGCATCTCGGTGGGCGTACCGGTTAATCCATGGATCAGCAGAATACCGACTCGCCCACCTTCCAGCATAAAATCATGATGGTTGATCACACATCCCCCGGATGATTAACTGTTCCACCGGTGCCAAATACACCCTTTCCCGCTGTTCTAATAAACCATCCAATAACGCGGGTAACGTTGAAAAATCCCTGAAGGCGGAGAAAGGAACGCCCATCCGCCGGCACTCGTCTACCAGACTCTTTTTAGCAAAAACATGATCCGCCACTTGTGACACGCAAAAGTCAGAACGCCCGTCGCCAATCATCAAAATTTTATTGACCGCCACCGCTTTGGCCACCCCGCACTTACATACGCCGCTGCCTTTGAGACACTGGGGATTATGATAAGGAAAATCCAGTGCCCAGCGCCGCTCACTCACCTGGCGTAAACTATTGGCAATGACCGGAATACCGCTGAGGCCGTTGGCTTGCAGGATAAAATTAATGGCGTAATCCAGTCCGTCACTGACGATATGCAATGGCACCTTACGTTTATGGGCATAAGCCGCGAATTCCGCAAACCCCGGATCGATGGTAAGCGAAGAAAGGCACTCGTTGAGTTCCCGGCGTGATGCGTCCAGCAGCGCAATTTGCCCGGCCATGCACTCCCGCGAACCGATGTCACCCGCTTCCCATTGCTGTTCCAGGTGTTGCCAACCCGACATACCAAAGGCATCCAGCAACGTGTCTGTGACATCCTTAAAGCTGATGGTACCGTCAAAATCACACAAAATAGTCCATGACGGCAATGCAGCGGTTGAATGAATGGCATTTATTGTCATATACGTTGCGATAAGCTCTGACGGGGAGACGAGATAATAAACACGACTTCGCCCCGTGATGGAGAGACTGAAAAACATTTTCAGAATATTTCGTGAATTATATCAGAGACACTATAAATAATTTATAAACGAATTAATTAAACAACAATTAATTAAGCACCTTAATAATAACCAGAAATAAAATAATCCCTTTATTTAACAACATCCTACTCCTGATTATTGCATTTAATGCATGTTAAATTATTAAAAATTGTAATTAACTCCAACTGAAAATGCTTCAGTTCGGTCTTGATTGACTATGGGACTGTTGCGCACCGTGGCGGCCAGAAAATTAACCCGTGCGCTGGCATAAGTGTTCCAATGCGCAGTGACGTTATATACCGTCATTAGCGAGAGGTAAGGCGTCACATTGGCCGAGGGCCGATAGCGCGCTAATCCACTGCGCGCCGACTCGGCGGACGAAATGCCATAATAATAGCGAGTCTGCTGGCCATTGGCCCAATCAAGACCCACTTCCGGAATCAGGCTCAGCTTAGCCCACTGCACCATATTAAGGTACGCAAGGTTAGCCACCACGCCCTGGCTGCGGTTGCGAATATCTGTCGCCAGCTGAGTGTGAATGGCCCCAAAAGCGGTAGTGTACTGATAACTCATCCCCGACATCACGGTGGTGTGCCGTTTATCCAAATGGCGCATCGCTCGACCGTGTCCCTCCTTGGGCTGGTACTCTTGGTCAAAATAGTAGGCTTTTACCTTTAACTCATGGGTATCGTCGTTCAGCACATACCCACCGACCTCGTCACCTTGGATATACCAGCTATCATTATCGTAATTGAATACCGGCCATACCGAGTAGTCATTACGTTTAGCATCATAGGGTGAGCGGGTTAAAAATCCGCCAAGCCCTAAGGAAATATCTGCCGCCGCGCCGTAAAAAGGCACGCAAAGCAGGAGGATGAGCACAGAATAGGCAGGTCGTTTCATCCTAGAATTATGCCCCATGCGCCCGTTATTGTCTTCAGTGGATCGCACGAAGCGTTCAGCCATCAGTGCCGACAAAAACACCCGGTTAGTGCGAAAACCGCCATACTGACTAAATAAAACTCATACCGTGAATTAAATGATAATCAGTTCTAACTTAATGATTTAATACCAAATAATGTTATCAGTGCTATAATGATCGTCTATGATATGCCATCAATGGCATTGCCATGTTGTTATTATCTGTTCGCGATAATGAACACGGTGGTTCTAACCCAAGGCGTTATCAAGTGACTAAAAAATCTTTTGCAGCTCTGGTTTCAGTGAGCTCGAACCTGTGTTTGTTAGCCATGAAATTGGTGGTGGGGTTCCTTAGCGGTTCAGTGAGTATTATCTCGGAGGCCATCCATTCCGGCATGGACTTGATTGCTTCGTGTATTGCGTTATTTTCTGTCCGTAAGTCAGACATTCCCCCTGACAGTTCCCATCCTTATGGCCATGATAAAATAGAAAACATTTCTGGGGTCATTGAAGCGGTACTGATTCTTATCGCCTCGGGCTGGATTATGTTTTCCGCCGTCAAGCATCTCATTGAACCGGCTGAGATTGAAAGTCTGGGGTTGGGCTTTTTAGTGATGCTGGCCTCAGCATCGGTGAATTGGTTTGTCTCCCGCTACCTTTATAAGGTGGCCAAAGAGGAGCACTCCATTGCCTTAGCCGCCGATGCGTTGCACTTAAAAGCCGATGTGCTCACCTCACTGGGCGTGGCGATCGGTCTGTTTGGCATTTGGGTCGCCAGCCGTTTGGGTTATAACCTTTACTTTTTAGACCCGGTCGTCGCCATCGGCGTGGCGCTGTTTATTATCAAAGAAGCGATAGAAATGCTGATTAACGCATTCCAGCCCCTGGTGGATCACAGTTTGGATGTTGAAGAGCTGGCTATTATCACCGAGGTGGTTCAGAAACACTGCCCCGGGATTGATGATTGTCACGACCTGCGCACCCGTCGCGCCGGCCGCCGTCGCCATATTGATTTTCACCTTACCTTGCCCAGCGAGATGACGGTAGCGCGATCTCATGGTATCTGCGACCTGATAGAGCGTGATATTGAACAACGCTTACCTTATTCTGCGGTGCTGATCCATGTTGAACCCTTAGGGCACCATTAAGTAGGGTTGGATTCAGGACAAATAGCGCGCAGCAAAGGTCGGCATATCACGAAAATCCGCCATGCGTTGTTGCAACGTATCATGATCCCAATGCCACCATTGGCTGCGCTCAATACGTTCGATCATCGCATCGGAAAATCGCTGACCAATGGGTTTAGCCGCCACGCCCGCCACTATGGTATAGGGCGCTACATCTTTGGTGACCACCGCCGCGCTGCCGATGGCCGCGCCATTGCCAAGGGTAACACCAGGCATGATCACCGCGTTATGGCCGATCCAGACATCATGGCCGATAGTCACGTGCTGCTCGCGCCGCCAATCGAAAAAAGCCTCATCATCCTCGCCCAAGCCATACTCTGAAGCGCGGTAGGTAAAATGGTGCTGGGCAATGCGTTGATAGGTGGGATGGTTACCCGGATTGATGCGGGCATAGGATGCTATGGAAACGAATTTACCGATAGTGGCATAGAAGATTTGGTTATGACCAGCAGTGTAGGAATAGTCACCCATATCCACTTCTTGCAAAATAGTGTCGTCCGCCAGGTGGACATACGCGCCAAGCTGCGTGCTGTTGAGTATCACGTTTTGGCCGATCTTCGGTTGCGCTGCGCAGGTCATGATGGGTTCTCCTGGGGGTAAGGGGTGTTATGGGGCGCCGGCAATAGCGCCCGCAACGCCGCAAGCGTATCAGCCAAGGAGCCGTTGTTATCCAGCAGCAGACAATCTGCCGGTAAGGTATGCTGGTAAGCACTCGCACGCGCCAGACGCTGGTTAATGTGCTCCGGCGTCTCCCTGGCGCGCTGATGTAACCGTTGGAAAAGCACCTCGGGCGCAACCTGCAGGCACAGCGGGATCAGATGGGAACCATACCTGAGACGTGCGGTGGCCAAATGGCCGCGCGAACCGTTAACCATCACATTCAGACCGAGCTGTAGCCAGAGATCGATTTCGATACCCAGCGCATAACGTAATTGGTGGGCCTGCCAATGAAGGGCAAACAGTCCCCGATCGCGCCGCTGGGCAAAGGCGGCCTCGCTAAGCTCAATATGATTTTCCCCACCGGCCGATGCCGGCCGGGTAATATAACGATGTCCAACAATCAGCGTGGGTTGCGGTTGGTATGCCAGCGCGTTCAGCAGGCTGTCCTTGCCCGAACCGGAAGGACCCATCAGATAAAATAAGTCAGCCATTAATAGACCTGTAGCCCCTGGCGCCAGACATTTTTCACATAAACATGATCTTGATGTTGGTGCGCCAGCACCAAATCGGCGCGCCGACCTTCGGTGAGCTGCCCGCGATCCAGAAGTCCCAGCGCCCGTGCCGGATTGCCGGTCATCAACATCACCGCCTGCGGCAGGGAAAGTGGGTTTGACGGGTCGGCCGCAATACGAAACGCAGCGTCCAGCAGACTGGCCGGATAATAGTCCGACGAGAGGATATCCAATACCCCCAACGCCGCCAGTTGATGGGCCGCCACGTTACCGGAATGCGATGCGCCACGAATGATATTGGGCGCCCCCATCAAAACCTGTAATCCCAGGCTATGTGACGCCAGCGCTGCCGCCTCGGTGGTGGGAAATTCGGCAATGGCGCTGCCCAGATCGTGGGATTCCTTAACGTGGTCCGCCGTGGCGTCATCATGGCTGGCCAGGGTGATGTTGCGCGCGCGGCAATGGGCGGCAATCGCCTGACGGTTTGGCGCAGCCCAGCGCGCAGACAGAGCGATTTGCTGCGTTTCATATTCATCCATCTGCCGGTCGCTGAGATGATATTTGCCTTGGGTGTACTCACGATACTTCTGCGGCGAGACGAATTGCCGCTGGCCAGGTGAATGGTCCATAAGCGATACCAAAGATACCCCTGGCAGCGTCATAAGCTGCTCGAACAGCCCTAGTGTACTGCTGTGGGGCAGTTCGCAGCGCAGATGCAACCGATGCTCGGCACGAGTCAGACCTAAATGTTGGCTACTGATGATCGCATCGATCATTTTTTGCAAGGTACCGGAACGATGGCCACCGTCGCGCACATCACCGATGGCTACCGAGTCGAGCACCGTGGTGATGCCATTGGCGACCATCAGGGCATCATGGCTACTCATGGCCGAATGCGCAGGCCAGTCCACATTCGGCCGGGGCATAAAAAATTTATCCAGATTATCCGTATGCAGTTCGATCAAGCCGGGTAACAACCAGCCGCCCTCGCCATCCAGCGCCTGCGGCAGTTGGCTGGTGCCCTCGGCCATGTGGTGGATAACGCCCTCGCGGACATCCAGCGCCCCCTTCACCACCTCATGCTCGAGTATCAGTTGAACATTCTTGATAATCATCAGTCGATCTCCACCGCCTGCGGCGGCTGCATTTCATATAACCGGTCGGCTACCCGTTGGCGCACACCTTCATCGTGAAAGATGCCAACGATAGCCGCACCGCGCTGCTTGGCCTGTTCAATCAGCGCCACCACCGCCTGGCTGTTTTGATCGTCCAAGGATGCGGTGGGTTCGTCGAGTAGCAACACCGGATAATCAACGATAAATCCGCGCGCAATATTGACCCGTTGCTGCTCGCCGCCGGAAAAGGTGGAAGGGGCCAGTGGCCATAAACGTGCCGGCACGTTCAGTCGGACCAGCAGCGCCTCGGCGCGCGCCTGGCATTGTTTACGGTCGATACCCAGTTCCAGTAGCGGTTGCATCACCAAATCCAGCGCGCCGATGCGCGGAATAACCCGTAAAAACTGGCTGACCCAGCCGACGGTATGACACCGCACCGCCAGGATCTCACGGGCCGGTGCCTGGACCATATCCAGCCAGCGCGCGTGGTGCCTGACCCAAATGTGTCCCTCGTCAGGCAGGTAATTGGCGTAAAGCGAGCGTAACAACGTCGATTTACCGCTGCCCGAGTGGCCATGCAGCACCACACATTCACCACCGTCGACCGTTAGGTTGGCGTCATGCAATACCGGCAGTCGGGTGCCGTTTTGGTTATGTAATACAAAGGTTTTACTCAGATGCTCAACCCGTAATTGCGTGTTGCCCGGTTGGTTTTGCATTGCTTATTCCTCTCTCAGGACAGGATCGACGACACCAGCAGTTGGGTGTAAGGATGATGGGGATCGTCAAGCACCCGATCGGTCAGGCCACTTTCCACAACCACCCCTTGCTTCATCACCAACAGGCGATGGGCCAATAGCCGCGCCACGCCCAGATCGTGCGTCACAATCACCGCCGCCAACGCCATCTCAACCACCAGATTGCGCAGCAGATCGAGCAACCGCGCCTGTACCGACACATCTAGTCCGCCGGTGGGTTCATCCATAAACACGATCCTTGGATGGGTCACCAGATTGCGGGCAATTTGCAGCCGTTGCTGCATACCGCCGGAAAAGGTAGTGGGGAAATCATCAATGCGGGACAGTGGGATTTCGACATCCTCGAGCCAGCGCCCGGCCTCCCGCCGAATGTCGCCATAATGGCGTTGGCCCATGGCCATCAGGCGTTCGCCAATATTGCCGCCGGCAGAGACGCGTGGGCGCAGCCCGTCAAGAGGATATTGATGCACCACACCCCATTCGGTACGCAATAACCGGCGCCGGTCACTTTCCGCCAAGGCGTAAAGATCTTGGGGTTCCGCCGCACCAGGGCGATAGATAATCCGTCCCGATTGAGGCAATAAACGGGCCGACACCGATTTTAGCAGTGTGGTTTTTCCTGACCCGGATTCGCCCACGATACCCAGGACCTCACCGGGGTAGATCTGAAATGAAACATCGCTGAATCCTTTACCTGGGGCGTAAAGATGCGTGAGGTGCTCTACCGACAACAGCGGCGAGGGAGACGGCAGGATCGAGCTCATGATGACAAACCCTCTGGCTGATGACCTTGCTGCGCCAACTGGCCTTGGCAATAGTCCGTATCGGAGCAAATAAACATTCGGTTACCTACATCATCGAGTACCACTTCATCGAGATAACTCTGGCGGGAACCGCACAGGGCGCAGGGTTTTTCCCAGCGCTGAACGCTGAAAGGGTGGTCGTCGAAATCCAGGCTGACCACCTTGGTGTAAGGCGGCACGGCGTAGATGCGCTTTTCACGCCCGGCACCAAACAGTTGCAGCGCCGGCATCATATGCATCTTTGGATTATCAAATTTAGGTATCGGTGACGGGTCCATCACATAACGATCATTGACCTTGACCGGGTAAGCATAGGCGGTGGCAATATGGCCATAACGGGCAATATCTTCGTAGAGTTTTACCTGCATCACGCCATATTCCTCTAGTGCGTGCATGGTGCGGGTTTCCGTTTCCCGAGGTTCAATAAAGCGCAGCGGTTCAGGAATGGGCACTTGGTAAATCAGGATCTGATCTTCGACCAGCGGGGTTTCCGGTATGCGGTGGCGGGTCTGGATCAGTGTGGCCTGAGTGGTTTTTTCCGTGGTGGCCACACCGGATACCCGCTGGAAAAAGCGCCGAATCGAGACGGCATTGGTGGTATCGTCCGCTCCCTGATCGATGACTTTTAACACATCATCAGCGCCGATGACGCTGGCGGTCAGTTGCACACCGCCGGTACCCCAGCCATAGGGCATCGGCATTTCACGGCCGCCGAACGGCACCTGATAACCGGGAATGGCCACCGCTTTTAATATCGCACGGCGGATCATGCGTTTGGTTTGTTCATCCAGATAGCCTGGATTATAACCGGTCAGTATTTCACTCATTCGCCTTCTCCCGCCGATGCATCATGACGTAGCCCATATTCACGACGCAGGCGACTAAGCAGTTCCAATTCGGCCTGAAAATCCACATAATGCGGCAGCTTAAGGTGGGAAACAAAACCGGCGGCTTCCACATTGTCCGCATGGGCCAGCACAAACTCCTCGTCCTGGGACGGACTGTCCACCGGCTCGCCGTGTTCGCGCACCTGCAAGGCGCGGTCGAGCAACGACATGGCCATCGCCTTACGCTCGGCGCGGCCAAACACCAGTCCATAACCTCGGGTAAAATGCGGCGGCTCCCCTTCGGGATCGACAAACCCGTTAACCATTTCACACTCGGTCAGCAAGATCTCACCGATATCAATAACAAACCCCAGTTCTTCGGGCATGATGCTCACCGTGACGTAACCGCTGCGGATCTCGCCGGCAAAAGGATGAGTGCGGCCATAACCACGCTGGCCGGAATAACTCAGCGCCAGCAGGAATCCCTCATCCCCGCGCACCAATTGTTGCAGGCGGGCGGAACGTGAGCAGGGGTAGGCCGGCGGATGACGGGTAATATCATCGGGCGGGGTACCATCGTCGTGCTCTGGTGACACGAATTGCTGTGCGCTTAGCAGATCAAATACATGGCTACAGGAGGCCGGCAACGGCTCGGCCTCGGTGGTGATCGGCGGCACCTCAAGCCCCTGCGCCAATAGGGAAAAATCCAGCAAGCGGTGGGTATAGTCATAGGTGGGTCCCAATACCTGTCCACCGGGCAGATCTTTATAGACCGCCGAAATACGGCGCTCCAGGCGCATCGCTTGCGTGACCAGCGGCTGGCTCACCGCCAGTCTGGGCAAGGTGGTACGATAGGCGCGCAGCAAAAATATCGCCTCCACCAGATCACCGCTGGCCTGCTTGATCGCCAACGACGCCAATTGCCGGTCGTAAACGCCCCCTTCGGTCATGACGCGATCGACCGCCAGGCCGAGTTGCTGGTCTATTTGGTCACAGGCAATGGCCGCGTGATCACTCTCGCCCCGACGCAATTGCTCTTGCAATTGATGAGCGGCATCGATAGCCTTTTCCCCGCCTTTAACCGCAACGTACATTAGCTCTCCTCCACAAAGGTGGTGCGCGGCAAGGCCAACAGGCCATCGGCGTTCACCAGCAGGAAATCGATACCCAGCGGGAAGCGCCGGGCACCCTCCAGCAAATAGTCCCGTACTGCCGCAGGCAGGCTTGGCGCAATAACCCGCTGGGTTTTAATGCCCGGCCCGCGCAGACGCAACGGCGCGCCCTGATCCAGATGCTCCAGTTGCACTAGCACGGTGGCGCTGTGTTCAGGGGAAACCTCACTGCCACAGGGCAATTCCCGCAGCTGTGCGTCGCTTATCTCTTGGCCAAACACCGCAAATACGGCGCTATTCAATGACCCGGCCAGGGGGGCGCCGGTGTGAAACCGCAGATTATCAACCGCCGTGCTCTCTATCAGCTCAGGGCTTAACCAGACCGGCGTTTCGCCGTCGGCCAGCGTCAGCAGCACCGCGGTCGCCGTCGCACCAAGCCGGCCCCATCCCGCCGTTCCGTTTAAGCCCACCGGCACACCCGGTTCGCTCAACGCTTTGAGAATAAGGCGAAAATTCTGTTGGCACAGTTCGATTGGCTGGGTAAATCCTGGGAGTAAATTCATTGATTATCTCCCCGGACCAAAGTGAAGAAATCCACCCGGCTGGCGGCGATTTTCCGAGCGCGCAATTGCTGTTGCTCCGCGCGCAACGCGGCCAGGGGTTCGATAAGGTTGCGTTGCAAACGTTCATGGTGCGCGTCTTGCTGCAGCAGTGCATCAGCCAGGGCGCAAAGCTCGGCGTGCGCCTTATCGCGGCCGGCGATATAGCTGTAACCATAGGTGCCATTCTCTAGGCGAATCACCGCCCGCGTGACCGTCATATCACCCATGACAAATCGACGACCGGTAGCCCCCATACGGGCCTGCAACTGGGTCAGGCCAATTTCCGGTGCCCGCACCCGCTGATATTCCACCCGCAGCGCCAGCGCTTGCCACAGGGCGGCTAAACGTGCCGGAGGGCTGGCGGCCAATTCGGCCATCCACCGTTGCCTTTGCTCTTGGGTAAACATTCAGTGCTCCATCGTCAGTTCGATCATATCGGCGCGAGCCAGGGTAAAGGAGTATTCCGCCACCCGGTCACTGTCGACACAGGCGTTAAGGGTGCGCACACAGAGCAAGGGGATTTGATTGGCCACCTCCAGCAATTGGCTCTCTTTGATTTGCGATCGCCGGGCGCTGATCCGCGTTTGCCTGCGCACCAGCCCTTGGCCAAGCCGCTGCTTGATAAACTCATGCAGCGATCCCTGTTCAAACTGCTGTAGCTCAGGCCACCAGCTCAGGTCCGGCAGATAATGGTCGATCACGCTTAGCGGCACACCGTTCACACGACGTAAGGTGCGCAAATGAATAACACCGTCACCCGAGGCGCAGTTCAGTGCAATGGCCACCGGCTCGCTGCACGGACGCAGTACCGCCAGCAGCAGTTCGCTGGTGGGATGGCTGCCCTGATCGAGCAAATTCTGGCTAAAATGCGTTCGGGCATGCAGCGGGTAGTCATAGGGCCGCATCAGTACCAGGATGCCAATACCCTGGCGGCGCTGAAGCCAGCCGCGATCGACTAACTGATCCACTGCACGACGCAAGGTATGGCGATTCACCTGGTAGCGCTGCGCCAGTTGCTGTTCGGATGGCAGGTAATCTCCGCTGCGATACTGTGTCCGCAGTTCCCCTTCGAGTAGGGCGGCGATTTCCTGATAACGGGTGGGATAAGTGGTCGGATGTCTAGATAAGTTAATCATAAGCCAGATACTCCGCAAACCGGTATATGCCACTAAGGCATAGCGTGATACATCGGCGGGTCATAAACATCATTTTATTAGCGACTCGGTTGCAGCTCGAAAAATAATGGTGATATGCCCGTTATGAAATTGGCTTTTATGATGGGTTGGCGACATGACAATTCAGTTAACGCGGGATGACGTAACGATGAACAATATTCAAAAGAATATGTTATGCCGCACACTGACGCCAAGAAGCGAATGGCGTCACCGGAGCATCATATAAAGATCATTCCACTGTCATAAATAAATCCCTTAATGTACCCGTCAGGATTCAGGATTCAGGATTCAGGATTCAGGTTGCAGGTGCCTTGCTTATCCTGCTACTCGAACTATTTAGGGTATAGATTCCATAATGAGCTGATGGTTTGAACCAGGGGCATTCACATGGCACAGGCAATATTAAAACTGGCGCAACCCCCTTATTACCCACCGCAACCTGAACTTAAAAAACAGGTGTTGGCGGTAAAAGGGTTAAATAAGCAATTTACCGCACAGCAGCGTGTTCTGAAAAATATTAATTTTGATCTTTACGCCGGTGAGATGGTCGCGGTGATCGGCCGCTCCGGCGCCGGAAAATCCACCTTATTACATATGCTCAACGGCACCATTCCGGCCACCTGCGGTGAGATGCTGCATTTCCAGACGGATGGATCTACGCTTGATATCGCCCGGCTAACCGCGCGGCAAATGCGGCGCTGGCGAGCACAGTGCGGCATGATATTCCAAGATTTTTGCCTGGTGCCGCGCCTGGATGTTATTACCAATGTGTTATTGGGCCGTCTAAGCCACACCTCCACTTGGAAGTCATTATTCAAGATCTTCGATGACGGGGATCGCGCTAAAGCCATTGAGCTATTGCAGTGGCTGAATATGCTGCCCCACGCTTTACAACGCGCAGAACATCTCTCCGGTGGCCAGATGCAGCGGGTGGCGATTTGCCGCGCCATGATGCAAAACCCAACCATTATGCTGGCCGATGAGCCGGTAGCGTCCCTTGATCCGAAAAATACCCGGCGGATTATGGATGCGTTGCAAAAGGTGGCGCAAAACAATATTGCCGTGGTGGTCAATCTGCACTCGGTGGAATTGGTAAAAGAATACTGTACGCGAGTGATTGGTATTTCTCAGGGACAGATTATTTATGACGGTGCCCCCGGGCGACTTGATGATCAGGTGCTGCAGGCCTTATACGGTGAAGAAGCAGCCCAGGTACATTGAGGCTGGGTAATGAATTTATTGAATTAATCATCTTTAAACCAAGGCGATATAACTATATGAAACCCACTTTTTCCATCCTTACCTTGCTGGCCAGCACGATAATCAGTTTTGCCAGTCATGCAGCCGACGCACCAAAAGTATTGAATTTGGGTATTCTCGGCGGGCAAAATGCGACCCAGCAAATTGGCGACAACCAGTGTGTAAAACAGTTTATGGATAAAAAACTGAATGTTGATACCCAATTGCGTAACTCCTCGGATTACTCCGGTGTTATTCAAGGGATCCTCGGAGAAAAAGTGGATATGGTGCTGAGTATGTCGCCTTCGTCTTTCGCCTCGGTCTATCTGAATAATCCGAACTCGGTAGATTTAGCCGGTATTGTGGTTGACGATAACGACCAGTCGCGCGGTTATCATTCGGTGGTAGTGGTAAAAGCCGACAGCCCGTACAAAAAATTGGAAGATTTAAAGGGTAAATCATTTGCGTTTGCCGATCCCGACTCGACCTCCGGTTATCTGATACCCGACCATGTGTTTAAAAAGCAGTTTGGTGGCAATATTGATAACAAATATAATAATTTCTTCTCAAGCGTCACCTTCTCAGGCGGCCATGAACAGGATATTCTCGGGGTACTGAACGGTCAGTTTGCTGGCGCGGTAACCTGGACGTCATTAACCGGCGATTATAACAGTGGTTACAATACCGGCGCCTTTGGCCGACTGATCCGCGCCGGTCATCCTGATTTAATGAAACAGATCCGGATTATCTGGCAATCGCCGACCATCCCGAATGGCCCGATTTTAGTCCGCCATTCGTTACCGGCAGCATTTAAAGCCAAGCTGGTGGCGGCGATAAAACAATTGGATAAAGACGATCATCAATGCTTTATCAAAGCGGTAGGCGGCAAGCAACATGTTGAGCCGACGTCTTTGGCCGAGTTCCAGGACATCATTGACTTAAAACGTGAGCTGACCCAGGTCAAACGTTAATCACCCGCAACGGCTATTCACCCACGCCGAGCGCGATTCGCGTTCGGCGTCCCTTCGGTGACTTATTGTGAATAACGACTTTACCCGCTATTACCTTGATATTCGCCGCAAGCAAAAACGCGAAACACTTCTCTGGTCGCTGGGGCTGGTGGTGCTTTACCTTGGCGCCGGTACCCTGGCCGAATTTAATCTTTATACCGTATGGATCTCTCTTCCGCATTTTTTTGACTACCTGGCGCAAATTATTCCGGTTCTGCACTGGCAGGTCTTGTTTGCTGACGTGCATACCAAAGGTTCTTTGCATTATTGGGGTTATCGCCTGCCTATCCAGCTACCGCTGATTTGGGATACCGTGCAGATGGCGCTGGCCGCGACGATGATTTCGGTGCTGGCGGCCAGCGTGCTGGCCTTTCTGGCGGCGGCCAATACCAACACCCCCGCGGCCCTGCGCTTGATTATCCGCACGTCGGTGGCCTTTTTACGCACCATGCCCGAGCTGGCATGGGCGGTGATGTTTGTGATGGCGTTTGGCATCGGTATGTTTCCCGGGTTTCTGACGCTGGCGTTACACACAGTCGGCAGTCTGACCAAAATGTTTTATGAAGCGTTGGAAAGTGCCTCTAATCAGCCGGTACGCGGCCTACGCGCCTGCGGTGCCGGGACGCTACAATGCATGCGTTTTGGTCTGTGGCCCCAGGTAAAACCCATTTTTCTCTCCTATAGTTTTATGCGCCTGGAGATCAATTTCCGGCTGTCGACCATTCTTGGCCTGGTGGGCGCCGGCGGCATCGGCCAGGAGCTGATGACCAATATCAAGCTCGATCAATACGATCAGATCAGCATGACGTTATTGCTGATTATTCTGGTAGTGGCAGCGTTGGACGCGCTATCAGGCACCTTACGTAAGTGGGTCGTCGAGGGGAAAAAATAATGTTAACTCACTCATTATCGCCGCAAGCGGTAGCAGAAATCAGGCAGCAGCACCGCGACATCTTTGCCGGTCAAAACCGTTATCTTAGGCGTATTGGCTTGATTGCCTCTATTATGGTGTTGTACTACGTCTACTTCTTTTTGCAATACGGCCTGCCCTGGCCCCGGTTGGTTAACGGTAGTCAGCAAATCGGCCATTACTTCCTGCGCATGCTGATCTGGCATGACGTGGCTTCTTGGCCCTTCGGTTATTATCTGTGGCAAATCTTTATTACCATCGCCATTGTGCTGATAGGCTCCGTTACCGCGACACTGATCGCGCTGCCATTGTCTTTTCTGGCGGCGCGCAACGTCATGTCGGCACCGCTGTTGCGTCCGATAGCGTCGCTGTTTCGCCATTTTTTCGATGTGTTACGCGGGATTGACATGGCGATTTGGGGCATGGTGTTTGTCCGGGCGCTGGGAATGGGCCCGCTGGCTGGCGTAATGGCGATTATTTTTCAGGACGTGGGGCTGCTGGGCAAACTGTATGCCGAAGGGCACGAAGCGGTAGAGAGGTCCCCTGGCCGTGGGTTAACTGCTCTCGGAGCCAATAATATCCAAAAATACCGTTTCGGTATTTTCACTCAATCTTTTCCGACCTTTCTGGCGCTCAGCCTGTATCAGATTGAGTCCAATACTCGCTCCGCTGCAGTCCTGGGTTTTGTCGGCGCGGGTGGGGTAGGACTGGTTTATGCCGAAAATATGCGCTTATGGAACTGGGATGTGGTGATGTTTATCACCATTATCATGGTGGGCATCGTGATGCTCATGGACAAAATGTCGGCCATACTGCGCAATAAATACAGTATTGGTGAAGAGATTCCATTATATCGGCCCTGATGGGCCGATATCGACTTGATGACAACATCGGACCTGCGAGCATGGTGGGCAAGATGGTCGATGGCGCCTAGAAGGTGGTCCAACTTTCATCTGACGTGGCGGTCGCTTTAACCGGCTTAGCAGCTGGGGTGGAGGACCTATCCACTGAACCCGGTTTGTTGGCCGATGGTGACAAACGGGCATTTTCCTCGGCAGTGAGGCGGAAGTTGGCGATCATCGTTTCCAGCAATGCTGATTGACCTTCCAGCGTATTGGCCGCAACTGACGACTCGGTGACCAGTACGGCATTTTGCTGCGTGGTAATATCCAGTTCGCTTACCGCGCGGGCGATCTGTTCGATGCCCCGGCTCTGTTCTTCCGACGCTGATGAAATCTCGCCCATAATATCGTTTACCCGCGCTACCGAGGTCACGATCTGTTCCATGGAGCCACCCGCTTGCGCAACCAGTTCGGTTCCCACCTTGATCCGTGAAACCGTATCGGCAATCAGGGTTTCAATCTCCTTGGCCGCCTGCGAACTGCGCTGGGATAAACTACGCACTTCCCCCGCCACCACCGCAAAACCACGTCCCTGCTCCCCGGCTCTGGCCGCTTCCACCGCGGCATTCAACGCTAATATATTAGTTTGGAAAGCAATGCCGTTGATAACCGAAGTAATATCGGAAATTTTCCGCGAGCTTAACGAAATTTCATCCATGGTCTTGACCACATTTTTCACCACTTCACCGCCCTTATGAGCATTCAGGGACGCTTCCTGGGCAATTTGGCTGGCATGGCGGGCATTACCGGCATTGTTTTTCACCGTAGCCGTCAGCTCTTCCATGCTGGCGGCGGTCTCCACTACTGCGGCGGACTGCTGCTCGGTTCGCGAAGAGAGATCGTTATTACCATTGGCGATTTTAGCTGCCGACGACGCGACGGTAGCGACGCAATCGCGCACATCGGAAATCATACGACGCAGTTTTTCATTCATTCGTCCCATGGCGGAGGTTAATTGCCCCAGTTCATCATGGCGATCGGCAATAATAGTTGCGCTAAGATCGCCGCTGGCGATACGTTCGGCCAATGATAAATTTTGCATGACCGGCACCGTGATAAGCCGGGTGATATACCATGCCACTATAATGCCCAGCATGATCGCAATCAGACCGATAATAATGGTAATACTCGCCGAGCCGAGCGCCAGAGCGTCATTTTTTTCTTTTACGATCTTGATAATCACTTTAACCGCAGCGCTACTCTTATCACCGGCGACTTTAACTGCTGATTCCGCATTGGCCAGTTGGTTGGCATTGGCATAATAGGCCTCACTGAGGTCTTTATACTGGACAAAACTGCCCCATAACGTCTCCACCGCGCTGGTTTGTTCCGGGGTTAGCCCCGGCAATAGATCATGATAACTGGTTTGGGCCTGGGAAAAGCTGGTGTGTAACTGTTTCAGCGCAGCATCGTCATTTTGCAGCCGTAGGTTATATGCCTGGATCTTCAGCTCCGGAAATAATGACATCAACTCATTGGATTTACGCTGAAAATCGTAATCGAATGGCAGATTACGCAGTTGGTTCTTGAAATCATCAAGCGTATTCTGGCGGTAGAGGCTATCCAATTGCGTCTTGAGCGCCAGGCCCTTTTGGGCATAAACGCCCATTTGCTCCAGGGAATTATGAAAATCGACCAGATAATGTGCAATATTATTCACACTTTCCCGAGCATCACTTCCCCAACTTAATTGTTTAGCTTGTTCGGTAAGAGTCGTGGCCTGCTCAATATAACCGGCCATGACGTTCTTGACTTTGTCATCCAAACTGTAAAGATATTTAACCCGATTGACCTTAACCTGGAATACATCAATATTGATATCATAGATTAAATTGGTTTTTTGATAAATATCTCGAATTTGCTTAAACCGCTGTACGCTCAGTGCCGTGGCGACCAGCACCAGTAGCAAAACGATACCAAAGCCAAAATAAAGCTTATGGGATACCTTCAAACTCTTTATTTTATTCATGAATACTTTCACCTTGGCTTTTTTCAAGAAATCACGTCATAGCATGCCGTGAACAACAAAACCTGACCTTACGTAAGCGTTATCGGCAAAGCTTGTCGATTCTTTAGATACCAAGGTGAAAAATATTAAATATTTAATATTTCACTATTTCTATCCAGTTAGGATTGTGCCCCACTGGATATTGCCCGATCGCGTTAAGTGCCCCAGAATGCCCATCGATGCGATAAACGCGCATTTGCGTCGACAATTGACCTACAGCCAATAAATAATGACCCGAGGGATCAATATTAAATCCGCGCGGTTGCTTTTCGGTGGGCCAGGTACCAATACGGGTCAATTGGCCGGATTTTTTATTCACCCGAAAAGCCGCCAAGGTACTTGACGTACGCTCAGAGGCAAAGAGAAAGCGCCCATCCGGCGTGAGATGCAGATCCGCACCCCAGGGTTTATCTCCGCTAAAGTCGGGCGGCAAGATCGATACCGTTTGGCGTGGTTTGGCCGTATCGGTGACCGGGTTAAAGGCCAATACATGTAACTTGCCATCCAGTTCATCAATGAGATAAGTAAACCGGCGGTCGGGGGAAAAAATAAAATGCCGTGGGCCGGATTTTGCCGGCAGAGCATAGGCCGGTGCGAGATCCTGCTGCAACTGTCCACTTTTCGCGTCCAGTTTAAGGCGCAGCCAGGCATCCGCGCCCAAAACAGAGGCAAACACATAACGATTATCCGGCGCACTCCTTATGGCGTGCGCCATAGGTCCGGTTTTGATGGTTTGCCGCACCTCACCGACCACCCCACTGGTATCGATGTTATTCACCGCCAGCATATTGCCACCATAGGACGCCGAGAATAAATAACGGCCGGTGTTGTCGGTGGAAATATACGCCATGCTTTCCGCTAATGGTGAGGATTTGCGTAACGTCAGACGGCCATCAGTGGGATTAATGGCCAGCGTCAGCACCCGATAGGGTTTCGAGCGCAACGCGGCATACAAGGAGTGGTGGTCGGGAGACAGCGCCATCGGCATTACGGTTCCACCTACCGCCAAGGTTTGTACCGACGCTAATGCGCCGCTGGCTTCGTCGAGTCGGAATACCGAGATATCGGCACTGTCGGCATTCGCCACATAAGCATAAGTGGCCGCCTGAGTGGCACAGGCGAAGGACGATAGAATAAACAGGCTAATGCGGGCAGCATACAGAGATTTTTTTTTCATTATTATAAATAAGACATTGAATTATTGAACTGATTTCAAAGTATAGATAACCAAATTGGCTTCCACAGCAGTCAAATGCCCAATAAGATCGGGTATGGGAAAAATATTTTCTGGCATCTGAATAAAGCGATGCGATGTTCCTCACAGAACCAGCGTGGTATTTTGTCGATCAGCAGCGGCGTTCAGCACCCAGAACAGGGTCTAGCGTCGTCTACGACGTAATAAATAGCGTATTGCGCGCGGTACAAGACAGAGCAACAACAATAATCCCACCAAGAGCAGGCCATATTTAAGTTGGTGGTCAAGATGGCGCAGCCATGGTGCAATAATCTGCCCGCCCCAATAACCCAGTGTAGCGAAGATAAATGCCCACAACACCGCACCAAGAAGATTGAGCGGCACAAAACGGGCGGGCGCCAGCCGACTGGCGCCAATGAGCAACGGACCTATCAGGCGAAATCCATACATAAATCGCACACCCACCACAAACCACAGCGGATAGCGGAGAATGAGCCGATTAGCCCGTTCAATATTGGCCTGAGCTGGTTTAACACGGCGCAATATGCCGGTGCCATAACGGCGGCCGATAAAATAGAGTGTCATATCGCCGACGGCACCGCCCAGCGCCGCGATCAACACCACCAGACCATAACGCAATAAACCATCATGTGCCGCCAGGCCAGCAAGCAACGTCACCGTTTCACCTTCCGCCAGGCAGCCGATAAACAGCGCCCAATACCCATATTGCTCAATTAAATGATTAATATCCAAGAGCCAGAACGTCCTGTTGCTTGATAAAATAGGAACACATTGTGTCATTTAAGCATAGACCCTGTCGCCAGGGACCCGCGGCCAACGCACCTGCCGTGCGAAAGATGACGGGTAACCCCTATAGCTTTCGTGCTGCAGGCAGGCGGCAAGCAAGAGAACCCGATGAGCTTACTCACGTAAGTGATTCGGGTGAGCGCACGCGGCCAACGCACCTGCTGTGCGAAAGATGACGGGTAACCCCTATAGCTTTCGTGCTGCAGGCAGGCGGCAAGCAAGAGAACCCGATGAGCTTACTCACGTAAGTGATTCGGGTGAGCGCACGCGGCCAACGCACCTGCTGTGCGAAAGATGACGGGTGCCACTGATTAGCGCTACTATATCGCTTATATCGCCAACTACACCCCAATCTATTGGGGTGATCACCTTAACCCCTTACACTGTAGGCTTTGTATGGCATTTATTCCTAAAAACTACGCCCGGCTTGAAACCGGCTATCGTGAAAAAGCGCTTAAACTGTTCCCTTGGGTATGTGGGCGCTGCTCGCGCGAATTTGTTTATTCTAATTTGCGTGAGCTCACGGTGCATCACATCGATCATGATCATAGCAATAATCCGGAAGACGGCAGTAATTGGGAAATGCTTTGTCTGTATTGCCACGACAATGAGCATTCCAAATATACTGATGCGGATCTGTATGGTTCGACGGTGGTGGCTGGCGAGGATGCACAAAAGGACATGGGCGTGGCAACCCATAATCCTTTTGCCAATCTGAAATCGTTGATGAAAAAATAGCGTTATCGCCGTCAGGCTCCGAGCTGCTGGTGCGTTGCCTGCGCTCGTTTTCCCGAATCACTGACTTGGGCACGTTCATCGGGGTTCTTTCGTTTGCCGCCTTACTGCCATTCGAATTATTTAAGGTCTATATTGGGTGATTGATTGGCTAGCGGACGCGTCGTGTCGCTTAATCGTCGGCGAACCAATCGCTGTTGCGTTCGGCGATCGGTGTGATGGTATCAATAATGACCTGGAGATGTTCGCGCATCGCCCGTTCGGCGGCATCGGGGTCGCGGGCTTTAATGCGGTTGAATATCGCGAAGTGCTGGGTCAGTAACGCCTGTGGCGGAGAAACCTGTTCCAGGCTGAGAAAACGTACCCGATCCATGGTGGCTTTGATGGATTCGATAACACTCCAGGATAAGGGACACTCGGCGATATCGCTCAGCAAACGATGAAAATCGTCATCCAGGCAAAAAAAATCGCGCATTTGCCGATTCTGTGACGCCCATTCTTGACGCTGTAAATTATGCTCTAGCAGCAGAATCTGCTGTGGCGTGATGATTTGAGCCACGCGACGAGCGACGGCGCACTCTATGGCTTGGCGAATAAACCGTGCTTGCGCTACACGTTGTGCCGAAATTCTCAGTACCAGAGTGCCGCGCTGTGGCAATACCTGCACCAAACCCACTTCGGCTAATTTGATGAACGCCTCGCGCACCGGTTGGCGAGATACCGCAAAACGCCCGGCAATTTCCTTTTCAGATAACAATGTGCCTGGCGGAATGCAGCATTCGACAATATCTTTGCGCAGTTGCCAGTATATCTGTTGGTTGATGGGCTCTGTATTATTGAAATTAAATAATGCTTCCATGATGATATTTCCCGGTTAATCAATCCAAACCCGTTCATAACGATAACCGGTTAAATCCCCTGCAACCCGTCGGGTTAGTCAAGGATGGCGCAGTGCGCCATCCTTCGGTGGTCATGACCTGACCGTTTAGGCGAGATGCTTTAATACCCGTTTCACCGTCTCTTTGGCACCCTGGTTTTGCAACAAGGTATAGGCGTCAGCCACCTGATTGACAAACAGCGCGTTAGCCGGCAGATCGGTACCAAACACCTGGTGTAAGGTTAACAATGCCTCGACGCGGGGCCGACCATCAGCGGAGTTGTGCACCAATTGCGCCAGTTGCACGGCTAATGGATCGCTGATATCAATCTTTTCACCGCTATCGTCCACGCCACCGACATAACGCATCCAGCCGGCAACACCTAACGCCAACAGAGGGAACGCCGTGCCGCGCGCCAGATGCACCCGGATAGAATCCAGCATACGCTGCGGTAGTTTCAAGGTCCCATCCATCGCAATTTGCCAGGTGCGGTGTTTCAGACCCGTATTGCGATAGCGTGCCAGCAGGGACTCGGCATACGCGGTGAGATCGACCCCTGAGGTATGTAAGGTCGGCGCTTGCTCACTGAGCATCAATTGGCGAGCGGCCTGGGCGTAATTGTCGTCCAGCATGCATTGATCGATATGCTGATATCCGGCCAGATACCCCAGATAGGCCAGGAAAGAGTGGCTGCCATTTAACATACGCAGCTTCATTTCCTCATACGGCAAGACATTCGCCACCAATTCGGCACCGACTTTTTCCCACTCGGGACGGCCGGCAACAAAATTATCCTCAATCACCCATTGCCGGAACGGTTCACAGGCAATACCCACCGGATCGGCCATACCGCCCAACACGCCGGAGATCTTTTCCAGGCTGGCCGGGGTCATTGCCGGCACAATCCGATCAACCATGGTGGAAGGGAAGCTGACGTGCTGTTCTATCCAATCCGCCAAAGCAGGATCGCGGTTTTTTGCCAGGGCGATGACCACATTATGGGCGACATGACCATTTTCCGGAATATTATCACACGACATGACCGAAAACGCCGGCAAGCCTTTTTCACGACGAATGCGCAAGGCTTCAATAATCACGCCGGGTGCAGACTGTGGCTGGTGTGGATGGGCCAGGTCGTGTTCAATCAGCGGGTTATGGGTATCGATGGAGGCGGTGGACGGCACATAACAGTAGCCCTTTTCGGTGACGGTGAGGGAAACAATGGCGACATCTGGCTGGGTCATGGCCTCGAGCACCCGATCGATGCCATCGGTCACCCCATGCAGCGCCTGGCGCACCACACCCACCACCCGCCCACTCCAGTTATCCGCATTCATTTCGCACACGGAGTAGAGTAAATCCTGCTGTTTTAAGTCGGCTATTTGCTGCTCGCCGCCGATCAGATTCACCTCACAATAACCCCAATCGCTACCGTGCGCGCTGGCCAGTTCGTCGGCGAAAACCGCTTGATGCGCACGATGAAAGGCACCAAAACCAAGGTGAACAATACGGATCTTGAGTTGATCGCGTGGATAGGTCGGCGTAGACACTCGGCCGGATAATTCAGATAAGGTTTGCGTTGATAGTTGCACGTTAAACGTCCTGACTGCGTAAAGTTATGACCAATTCCACATCGTGCCGTCTTCGAGACGGGCGACCGGAAGATAAGCGGGTTCATATAGATAAGAGGCTACCGGCAGCTCGCGTCCGTTTAACGTTGCGGGGCGCGCATACAAACTCACCTAATATGACAAAGACTACCATACAAGTAATATTAGTTTGATTTCTTGCGCGATATCACATTTCATTTGAACGGCGGGAAAAACAGGATCGGGGTGAAACTACAGGATCGTGTCGGGCTAAAAAATCGAGAGCCGCGCCTCAATAGGTGCGGCTCCCAGCCTGAGGGGGAAGCGCCCTTAGCGGATGCTGACGATATCAGTCGCGCAGTGTAAATAGCCGCTGAGCGCCTGGTTCCACAGTTTTGGCTGTTCCGCCGCCCCGGTTTCACCCCTACCGCCATCGGCGGACATAAGATAGACCGGTGCGTAGACCGGCTTGCCAATCGACTGCACCTGGCGGCAAACGCCGGCCAACTGCTGTTTGTTACTCAGCTTGCTGTTCAAGGCTTGCCAAAACGTCTGCCGCTGCGGCGGCGAGAGCATGCCGAGTGCCTCGCCCAGCATGCTGGAGTGCGCTTCCCTGGCCTGATCGGTATTCAAACGCAGCGTGTCAAAATAGGAATAGCTGCCCGCCACCGCGTACAGCAATATACCGTCGTTAACATTATTGGCCTTAATACAGCTGACCATGCCTTGATACAACACCGGCGGCGTCAGCGTATTATTAATGGAAGACGCGCCCAGGCAGCCGGGGCTGGCCACCTGCGTCAGGAACGTGGTGCCTGCGCCCTTTTTGCTCGAGCCCGGCGATTGCGCGCAGCCGGTAAGGATGAGGGTCAAGACGAGCATCATCAGCGGTGCTGTTTTCATAATATCCCCTGTTAATCAATTAGTTAATCTTCCTGCGCTTCTTCAGCGGCTTCTCGTCTTTGGTCTGCCAGACGAAACATGTCCTTTATGGTTTGTTTGCTCATCATATCCCTGATAATGTTTGCATTATTGTCAACTGAGTCTGCGACTGCCTTTTCATCATTATCTTTAACTATCGACGATGAATCCCCTGCGTGGGTGTTGTTATTTTTAGCATTCGCTGTTGCGGTCGATAATACTGCGTCTTCGCCGGCCCTTGGCAGATCTTTTATGCGCTGCCCCAATGAGATTGGCGGTGAATCCTGCCCGGAGCTCGCACCTTCAATGGCGCTAAGGGAAGAAATTGGCGCGGTCATGGTTGCTCCTCTCTATCTAATTGATTTAAATCATTAAAATAATATGAAAAAATATCATATAACCGTTTCTTGGCGTCATCGGTCAATTGCCGGCAACTGTCGGGTATTGATTCAATAGCCGTCAGGCGCAACGTGGCGTTATCCACGAACGTTTCGGCATCGAATTCAGCCAAACGATCGCCATATTTCATAACTAACCGATTTTCGGCATGATATTCGATACGGCTTTTGCCCAGCCAGGCCGCCTGCAATTTCTGTTTCAGTTGTGCATGTGACCTGCGGGCGCTGGCGGGCAATAATAAAATTAACGTCTGCTGGATATCTTGTTCCGGCAAGCTACTTAGCCATTCGTCCAGTAACTCAAGCAATATGTCCGGATGGGCCATGGCGTTGGATAATAATCGACGGGCATGTTGGTTAATCTGCTGCTGTAACTCGGCGCCCAGACGCTGCGCCTGCGTCAAATAGTCCGCCACGGCGGCGGCGGCGGCCACCAACCCCTCCTGATAGCCTTCATGGTAGGCTTGTCTGCGGATATCCTCCGTCTGCGCCTGCGCATCCTTAACCAGTCGAGTTGCCTGTCGCTGCGCATCATTCACCAGGTCGATTGACTGGCGTTGACGCATCAGCTGTTGGCGTTTAATTAATACTCCGCCAAAAGTCGGCGGCATCTGGTATAGCGGGATTTCTCTTGGCATATTGAAAGGCCAGCTTGATAAGCAATGGGCTGTCAGGCGACGCGGCGCGAGCCTCGTTCTCCCGGTCCAAAGCGGGTGAAAACAGTAGGGCAATACGCTGCGACAGTACGGTGGGTAACAGCTCGCCCCCGGATAGCAGTTCGTTTTTGCCCCAGAATAATAAGGTGCCCAGCGTCGGCTGCGCCACGCAGGCGCTAGCCACCGATTCAACAATCGCCAGCTCGGCAAAGGCCCTGACCCACGCAGGCAACAGCCGTATCCGGCCCTGCCGGGCCAATAAGGCCCGATGCCGCTGGCAGGCAATCAATAGCGCAACCTGGGGTAGACGATGCCATTGATCCACACACTGCCGGGCCAGCCAGCCTGGTGTCAACAACGGCGTTGCCACCGACCATCCTTGTGACGCAATGATCATATCGTTGATAATCGATCGCTGCCTGGCGCCGCTCAGTCCTGGTGTCAACGTCAGGCGTTGCGGATGCATCCAGGACAGCGGATCGAATAAAATGGCCTCAAGCGGCTGGATTGTCTGCATCGGCATCCGCCCGTCCAGTAGGGGTGATCTTGGTCTTGCGCCAGTACCACACGCCGCCCGCTAGCGCGAACAGCACTACCAGGCCACCGCCCAGCGATATCATGCCATTGTGTTGCCCTGCGGCACGCTGCTGGTTATCCACCGGGCCACGCTGCTGCAACGGCGACTGTTTGGACAACACCACAGAAATATTTTCGTATTCCACCTGGGTAAAACTGTTCTTTAAAAAGCGCTTGATATCGCTGATCATCAGGGTCGGATCGGCATCGCTTTGATAATTGACCAATGTCGAGAGATGCACCGGTTTTGCCGATCGTCCCCCTTCGACACCATCAATATCATAGCTGACATGTACCCGTGCGGATAACACGCCTTCCAGGGTTTGCAGCGATTGTTCCAAGCGCTGTTCAATGGCGGAATACAGCCGGGCTTTTTCCGCGCGCGGCGAAGAGACCAATGAATCACTGGGAAAGAGTTGCGAGATCTCCATTCGAGGTTGCGAAGGCAGCGCATGGATCTTCATCAGATCCACCGCTGCGGGAATATCCACCGGCCGCACGTTAATGCTATAGCCGGTCTTGCCTTTATCAACTTTATTAGCCTGGATATTATTGCGTTGAAGAGTCGCAATAACCTCATTAGCCTGCTGCTGATCCAAGCCTTTTAATAACGACTCCTCTTTACAGGCAGTTAATCCAAGAATTAATAATGATGAAATTAATAATGATTTAATTTTCATCCTGAGCCTAATAATTTTTCAACCGTACCGATAACCTTGCGTACCGCCGTGCTGTAAAAAGTTAAATAGTTGCTCAGCTTTGCCTGCAAGGCCTGTAGTTTTGCCAACCCGGGCGGTGAAAAATCCCCTTGCGCCACCGCCTGCATAAATTCATTGCGCGCTTGTCCGGTCATCGCGACGGGTTTCATCAATTGTTGGTAGGCAATATCTTCTATTGGCCGCACCGAAACCTCCTGCATTGATGCCGTC
This sequence comes from Acerihabitans sp. TG2, assembly GCF_035013185.1. Classification (NCBI taxonomy): domain Bacteria; kingdom Pseudomonadati; phylum Pseudomonadota; class Gammaproteobacteria; order Enterobacterales; family Pectobacteriaceae; genus Acerihabitans; species Acerihabitans sp. TG2. Next base: position 79,199 of record NZ_JAYGJO010000003.1, on the reverse strand, counting down.
CTTGGGCCGTTAGTCACCTCTTGAATATTCATTTTCAACTCAATTTAGGTTGTTTTATTATTAGAATTTATTGCTCACTGATGCCGTCGTATCGGATTCTTTTTTGGTCATCCCGGTAACCGAATTCACTATCGAGGCAGCGGTAGACTGTAGCGACTGAAAACGCGCCAGAGTGGTCGGGTCGGTCAGATCCGTCTTTTCATCCATTAACGTGGTCATGAATGTGTTATGCGCATCGGTCATGGGTGTTTCAAAATGTGAGAAAATTTTCATCAAATTCATCTCTTCTAGTTTCATCATATTTTCCTAAGTTGATTAATTACCGTTATGGGAAGTACCAGTGGCCCGTAGTCATTTTAACGTAACCCTGTGGGCCAAACATATACGATTTCCCTTTCAAAAAATCATCCATCATTTCTACCGCGAACTGCACATATTGCCCATTCCATCGCTGCTGATACTCTTGGATAAACAGGCGGATACGCTGCAGTTCGCCGTCATTCAAGGCGCCGGAAATCACAAAAGTCACGTTGCCGGGGTTATCCACGCGGGTGTAGGTCAAGGCGAGCTTTTTCATACCCGCTTCGGCCTCGCCGGCGACCAACTCATCGTCAATTTCCGCTATATGAATAGTCGGGGCGTAGGGAATGAGCTCCATTAACTGGGTTTGCAGCGTCGCGCGTTCCGTTTCGTTTAATGCCGCGCGTTGCTGGCTTAATCGCAGCGTGGGGCTGGACGACGGGTCAAAGTTAAGCTGATGCAGCAATAACGCGGGGTACCGACTCGCCAACCACCGGCGAATACGCTCTGATTCCTCATGCAGACTCAAAACCCTGGCCGGTTGCGGCAAATTGGCCCGCACCAGCGACTGGCGCGCCCAGGTCACATCCCGCTCATTGGCCGACAATACGTACATGATGCCGTCACGGCCATGCAAAATCCGGTATTTACCTGGATCGCTGCCCAAATGGCTGGACAACGACACCACTTCGCGCTGCTGGGTATCCCGTTGACCAAGGTAAACCACTGCCGCCAGGGCGATGATCCCCACCCCGATCAGCGTGGTTAATGACCAGCGCCGCCAATTTATCCCATGACGGATGACCGGGGCAGTGGCTAGTCCAGGTTGATAAGCGAGGATGTCATCGGACCACGCTTCATCGGCTCGTTTGACCGCCAGGGCGACCGGCCCTATGGACACGGCCAGATTGCTGGTCAGTATTTGCTCGTGAACCGACGCTTCGCCCAGTTCACGTAATAAAACGCCGCAGTGTTCAGTGGGCTGATGAATCATTTCAAAATTGACGCCCGCACCTTGTACCGGAATAAAAATTGAATTATCCGGAAACGACAGCAGGTCATTGCCCGCATCCGCACCATCATCACATGCTGCGACAAATAGCGTTTTACCCAGGCCAATATGGTATTCACACCCCTTTAATTTCCCATTCAATAAACGAACGATAAATTTATCGTGATTGACAGTACTGGAATCGAGGAGCTGCTCTTGTACAGTTTGCATAATGAATTTCAATAACACTCAACGTAATCAATATGGATACAGCATAAATCAACCGACTCAACACTTCATGACGGAAATCTGATAAATTATCCATCCAAATAAAATAAATAAAAAAATAATTATATGCTAGAAAACAAATAATGAAGGCTTATTTTAATTAGCGACGGCATCATCCACGGCACAGCATATCTGAATAGGGTTAAGTCGGTCTAGGCTGGTCTATTAATAACCGCAAGCCAGCGTTATTCTGGCGACCGCCCTTTTTACCATATTTTGCATTATTTGCAACAGCATCTTTGATGCGGGGCGTTAGTGCCAATGATAGGCAAACACACGATAATTTGACATGAACGTGCATTAGGATAGGTAAACGCACGACAACTTGACATGAACGTGCATTAGGATAAGGCGGCCGATCTTAACCGGCGTGCCCTGCGAATTGGGTTAATTTATCACTGATGATCCGACCCAAATCCCCGACGGTGCCCATCGACAGCATATCCTGCTCGCTCAACGAGATACCGAACGTTTCCGCCACGCCGATTTCAATTTCCACCAGATCCAGCGAGTCGACATATAACTCATTAACCAGATCCAGATGGTCCTCTATTTCGTGATCATAACGCCCCAGTCTGCATGCCAGCATGGGCCGCAGGCGTGAGAGAATATCCGGTGCGGTGCTTGGTGATGTTAGGTTATTCATAGCATGTCCTCATATATATATTGTCTAGGTAACAGGCGTGGTCGACCCACGCCGTTATCGGTTGGTTATGGCCATTAGCCCTGTTTGCCGCCTGCTGGCATACGCGCTTGGCGCACGATAGTACTCGCCAGGTTGGCAGCGGTGGCGCCCCGCGCCGGCGTCACGTTGACATTAAGGTCGACTGCAGTGTTATCCGTCGTTATGGGCCGGTTAAACTGGGGCAACCGGGTAGGTTTGCGTGGTGTTAAATGATCGAGGCCCAAGCCCTTGCCGGTCAACACCACCTGCGCATCATACGGCGTATTGGCGGTCTTGCCGCCTGGCTTAGCGCCGCGAGATGGCGTCAATGTGGGGTTGCCTGCTCCCACGTTCGGTTGATTCACTACGCGCGCACTCGGTTGTGTCACTACGCTGGCGCTCGGTTGCGCCGCTGCGCTGGCGTTCTGCTGAGCCGTTGCGCTGGTGCTCGGTTGCGCCGCTGCGCTGGCGTTCTGCTGAGCCACTACGCTGGCGCTCGGTTGCGCCGCTGTGCTGGCGTTCTGCTGAGCCACTACGCGCGCACTCGGTTGTGTCACTACGCTGGCGCTCGGTTGCGCCGCTGCGCTGGCGTTTGGTTGCGCCGCAACCGCGTTACGCGGGTTGCCGGTAACCCGCCCATCGCGGCGTAAACCCTGAACGGATGACGTGAATTTATCATAGGGCGTTAACACGGTAGGCCACCCGTCGCGCGAACCGGCAACGCCATCCTTGCTGCCAGTGTTATTGGTCGTAGACATCCCGTTTGGCACACCGACTGAACCTGCATGGCTATCGGTAACCGCCTCGACCTGCGGCGATATTGTCATTGGGCGAACCGTTGCGGACGGTGTTAACCCATTACGCAAAGAGGCAAAATCCAGTGGCGTGTCTTGACCTTGCCCAGGGACAAAACGCGCGGCGGTGCTCGGGCTGTGCGGTGCATTGGCGCGCCGAAGCCCTTGATTGCTCAGCGTGATGGCCGGATCATAAGGCGTTGTGCGAGGTGCCTGCGTCGCGTTCTGCCCCTGAGTTTCCTGGCTCTCGCCAGCCGGGGGCAACTCACGGGTAACTATTACCGCCTTGTGGTTCAAGGGACTCGCTACCCGCGTGGCGCGCTGGAGCAGAGCGGCGCGGCCAACGCTTCTTGCCGTAAGCGCGGACATCGGTTCGCTGGCCAACACGTCGCGCTCCCCCCCTTGATCCGCTGGATTCGCGGCGGACCACGGCGGCGTCGTTTGTGCAGTCTGTGTAGTCTGTGCAGTCTGTGCAGTCTGTGCAGTCTGTGCAGTCTGTGCAGTCTGTGCAGTCTGTGCAGTCTGTGCAGTCTGTGTAGTCTGTGTAGTCTGTGTAGTCTGTGTAGTCTGTGTAGTCTGTGTAGTCTGTGTAGTCTGTGCTGTTTGCGCCATTTCAGTCAACACCTCGCCCTGCGGGACTGGCGTCTGTGAGCCCTGATCCCGCACATGTGGGTTAACCGCCCGGGCAAGCCCACCCGAGTTAACGTGAGCGCCGTTGGTTTGATTATTGGTCGGTGCCGTAACGCCATCAATCCGCTCGCGACGTTCGGTCATGCGCGCCGCAAGTGATTGATTAGCATCTTGATTTAGTGTGACCTTATGATCCACTTTCGGCAATTGGCGTGGCAAGGATGAAATGCCTAAACCACGTTCGGTTAAAATCACCGACGTCCCGCCAGGTGGCGTAGCGGCCAGTGAAGAGACCTTGACGACCCGGCTTAACGGATTAGCACTACGCATCACCCGATCGGCACTGATACGCGCCACGTCGCCCGACCGGCTTTTTGCCCATACAGCTGGCTGTCGCTGCGGCGCAATTTCATCGGAGATTGCCTCAGAATTGGCCTGCCCGACCTGACGGCTGAATACAGGATCCCTCACCGGTCTGAGTTTGCTACGCGCCGCAGACAAATCTTCAGCCGGTTGATTTAACGGCACCTTATGATCCACCTTCGGCAATTGGCGTGGCAATGACGAAATGCCGATAGCACGTTCGGTTAATATCACCGGTTGCGCGATCTTAACCTCGGGATGCTTAGTTCTTACGTCAGTGCTGGCCGGTTGACCGGTGACCGTGTCTGCCGGCTGGCGTTCTGACGGCGCCGCCGGGATGAATCCCTGGCGATCGCCGCCGGTATAATCCACAGTGTCCACATGATCGGCCGCCGGGGCTGCGGGCGGCATCGTGGACGGGGTGTCGGCTGCCGCAGCGTGGGTGGCAGCATAAGCCGTAGCATTGGCATTTGGCGCGGTACCGCTGGCTGAGGGCATATGCGGCGCATAGTGCGTCGACGAGTGCGGCGCAAACTGAGTATTGCGATTAGAATTATCAATATTATATGTATTATTAGTAATATAGGTATTACCCGCGCCCTTCTCGGCATCCGCTTTAGGCGCGCTGGGCACATCATCGGTAAAATACCCGTCGTCTGGATTCGGTCCTACGGAATTACGCGTGGCATTATCGTGCGGCGCAGCCTGCGCGGGTGCTTCAGGCGGCGCATTGACCAACTGGCTGATATCATCGCGTAACAGTTTGGGCACAATAAGACATAAATCAATCGAGCTTTTGATGCTCTCTATATCGGTTATTTTATAGTCAAGCGTACCGGCCAGCACCTGCTGATACAGGGCGAACCCTTTTTGATCCAGCAGGTTTTCAATTTGTAGCTTGGTCTCCGGCGTCAGGCTTTGGCCATACATATTTTCAATAAACGTGGCCATAAACGGTTTGACCTGCTCATGATAAAGCATTTCGCTAACGATGAGCTTATCGTTCCCATGCAGGGACAGTAGCGTACTAACCAGTTGGTTCTCCAGCTCACGCACTTGTTGACATTTCTTGGCGGCGCCGGCTTGACCCACACCAAAAATGGACTTGCGGCCAAGCCCGTCGGAAGCCATCATTTTGACTAGTTTGGTCATGGTGGCGTTCAGATCGTCAAGTGCCTTGCCGCTAGGATTTTTTTCCAATGCCATATAATAGGCCGCCGCGATCTCCGGTAACCGGTGTTCTTTGGCATAGGAATTACATGCTGGTTGATTCAACATGCTACTGAGATCAACGCCGTTATCCTTCGCAAAGCGCAGCAGCGCGTTCATACTCTCGCGGTTAAAGTCATGCTTGACATCATCCAGGCCCATCGCGCGCTCGGACTGAGCGCGCGCGGTGGTACCGGTACTGTCGTTGCCGGAGGTTTCGCTTTCATGGCGATCGGCCAGCTCCCCCTGGTGAGAAAGAGAAGCTGAACGGCCCGGGCGTCCTTTACTCAAGGATTGAGGCCTCGCGGAGCTGCCAACAGAACGCGTGTTTTTCGTTCCGGTGCCATGGGAAGACACTCTGGAAACATGCGGCACGCTGTGGGCGCGCTGAAGCTTGCCCGCTATTGGCCCTTTGGCGGCACTGCCCGTATTGTTATAAGCGCTAAAATCAACCGGTCGCGCAGAGTTTATATTATTATCCATAGTATCCTCCGGCTCAGCCGTTAAAAGTTTGCCATTATTTGCTTTAAAACATCCGACATGGATGAAATCATGGTGCTTAATAATTTAATGACCGTTTCATAGGTGCTATTGGCGCTACCGTATTTAGAGGTCAGGGTCTGCAGCGTGGTTTTCATCCGATCGGACTGAGCGTCGAAGCCGCTGCGCCAGGATTGATATTCAAAGGTGCTCATGCTTTTGACGAGATCTGGCGCTAAACTGTCGCGAATATTTTCCAGCGGCCCCAGATCCATTTTGATCACATATCCACTGCCGCTCTTCACGACAAATTTGGTATCGATACCCAGTTCCTTGGCCCAAGCCAGCGCATCTGCCTGCGATGTGGTGCCGGACTCCGGATACAGATTGCCTTGATCGCCTGAATATTTTTTAATAAGAGCGTTGACTTCATCTAAGGCGCCCGCTTTAAAGGACATCACCTGATTGCCATTTTTATCCGGAGTAACCTCGAGATAAGTGGTTAATTTCCCCATAAAATCGCTGAAATCGCTGAATAGCCCGGTATACCTTTCTACCAACGTTTCATAGACTTCAAGGTAACCGGTCTTCACTCCCTCAGTGCGTTGCGCCAGGAGCTCCCAGGCCTCCTGATAGCTCAGACTGCTATAGGTTTTCGCTAAGGCGTCCGCTGATGACACGTCTTCAGAATCAGCGGCGGTGCTGGCCACCACCGCGGGATCGTCAAGCAGGCCAGCCAGTTGGAGAACCTGCGGGCTAAAAGCTGTTAGGGCGGCATTTAAGCCGTTTTTCCAAGCGGGGTGTGGTCGCCCATCCGGCGAGGTCGCCGCCGGTTCCCGATCAAAACAACCTTGCGCAAGCGCACTGTTCAACTGCCCCATGGCGCTGTAGGAGGCAATAAGCCGGTCGCCGTTAAAGCTAAAGGGTTTCAGAACGGGCAGTGGCAGTGTTGCCTGGTCACCCTCCGCCGTGCGGTCGGTCACATCAAAAAGCTGTTTATTCTTTTCTGCAACGTCGTTTACCTTATTGCTATAAGCAAGTAGGCTATTTTTATTTTCTTTTAATACGACACTAAGCTGATCAAATGCCTCAGCGGTTTTAGTCAGCAGGTTGGAAGTATTATCATTGCCGACTGGAGAATAATTCAATTTCCCGTGGCCCTCTCCCGGCGTTTTTTTAATATTATCCGTGTTGGTTAACAACACCAGACCCTGGGTTTCCCCTGTGTCAGACGTCGCGGATTTATGCGTCGTGCGTTGTGAATCTAGGATTATATTTGCATGATAATAACCCCTGGAAAAAGATGCGCTAGATTGAATATCCGTCATGATGGTCTCTTTATTGTCGCGCCGCCACGCTGATGACAACGGCGCTCGAGGTTAATTAAGAAGTGCGGCTGCTGGCAATCATGCCGTTAAGATCATGGCCATTTCTAATCAGCTGATCGAGTTTTTGCAGCAGTGATTCGATTAAATTACCACTATCGTTGGCGCTGGATTTGTCTGAGTCTTCCATGCTGCCAGCCGCCTGCGTGACCTGCTGGGACATATTCTGCAACGCCTGTTCGTTGGCTTGCGCAAATTGGGTATGGCCCGCGACCACGCCGGTAACCGGGTTGTTCATTTGATTAATAAACATAGCCTTGGTTTTGGTTTGCTCAATTTTATTCATTTCTTCTTGATAATTGTTTTGCTGCTTAGCAAGCTTCGCGTCCTTAGCCGGCAGAGCAGCCTCCTCGATAATCGCTTTTTGTCGAGGCGTCACATCTACGCTATTGGCTTTAGTATCCTTAACGCTGCCGTCGGTAAACTTCAGTTTGGACGGGCCGGCGGCGGCGTTGGCCCCAAGCGAGGTGTCGTTGCTTTTCGCCAGATTCAGCTTATCGGTGTTGATCGCGGCTTTGGTTTGACTGATATCTACTGCGGTCGTCTGCAGTTTGGTCCGCTCTCTGGTTAAGGCTTTCTGGTTCATGCCAAAGCCTGCGCCCCCCATGGCAAAACCAAGGGAAGCCTGGCCCACCGCGCCGTTAAGCGCAGTTTGGCCTGAGGCCTTGATGGCATCGGAGGTCATCTCTGCGGCCTGGCCTTTTAATATGGCCATATCCGACTGATTGCTGCGCTCCGCTGTTTTGAAATCCATGACCAACGCAATCAGATTTACCAGCAAATTTACCCGGTCGCTCATGGAGATATTACTCACATCAAACCGGGGTTTTTCCTGTGCGGCGGCCTTATCAAGCGCCTGGTTAAAATCCTGCGATGATAACGCCTGCAGCGCAGTTTTAATCGTTGCGCCGTCCGCTACATTGATTGGATCTGGCGTGCGCAATGCCACGCTCGCCGCTGCGGCTACGTTAGCGGCGGTGAGGGAACCGATTACCGCCGCAGTGGACACCACGGCGGCCTCAATTATTTTCTGTTTGTCCTGAATGCTCAGGCCGGTATTGTTATCTGTTATATCTTTATCGTCTTGAATAGCATGCGAATAAGACAACGCGTTTGACGCGGTATTGATGTTCATCATATCTGACATAATATATATCCTGTTAAGATGTTAAGCTGTTAAGTTGCTTGCTAAGAAATTAGTCGTTGCAGCATTTTTTTGCTGCTGGTTATAAAGATTTGACCATAATTGGGTTACGGTGGCTTGACTTGCGGTAAACATCTCAACCAAATCGCTTAACAGCTTTTTTATTTGCTCAAGAACCGAATCCGCTATTGCCATGCGCGATAAGCTTTTATGGACATTATTTTCCGCAATACCCTTGGCAATGCCAAGTCCGCCTTGGGTGCCCACATTAACGCCTACCGCAACATTATTGGCTTGATTAACCGTATTGCCGATTTTTTGTAATGCCGCCGCATCAGATTTAACCGACATCTTATCCATTAGCCGTTTAAGACTATTGGAAACCATAGCCCCAGACTTGGTGGTGATATTTTTAAGCACATCGGGTACCAGTTTTTTAACTGCTTCGGCAACCATTTTACCTAAAGCCGATGCCGCCACTTTGCCGGCAGCCGCTTTACCGACCAGCACCACCGCAATAATAAGCGCCACCGCGATCACCGCGCCAACCACATTGCCAATCATGTTGGCCACTGAGCTATCCACCCCCATTTTCTCAAGCATCTGGGTAATAGCTTTACCTAAGACGGAGATGAGCGGCTGGATAACTTTCTCCATCATCGGGTTCAACATTTTCTCCATAAAGGAGGTGCCGGTAATGGCTTTACCGATCTGGTCGCCGACCATCAGGGCCACCCCAACGGCGGCAAAGGCCAGGCTGGCTCCGCCGGTAAATACCGCGCCGACTACGCTGATGGCGGTAATCAGGCCGCCCAGGATTTTTCCGGCGCATCCCATGGCTTTATTCAATGTTTCAGCTTTACGCATCTCTTGCGTGGCTTTCTCGGCCTGCTGTTTCATATCCAGTTGGACCGTATCCTGGATCTTCTGGAATAATTCGCTGTCGCTTTCCAGGGACTGCTGACTATTTTTATCCACCAGCTGGATAAACATGCTGATCAACAGCATCATGCGCGACATGGCGCCAAGTGCTTGTTCAGACTGTAGATTATTTTGTGGTGTTAGTTGATTGGCGTCCGCTTTAATGCTGTCCAACAGCCGGTCAACCGCCAACACTTTATCCTTAGCGATCTCATAGGATTGATTGGCCTTTACCTCAGCCTTTGCCACCTGGGTCTTGGCCCCGGTGAGCTCCCGTTCCGCTTTTGCCAACTGGGTTTTGGCCTGTTCGAAGCCCTCATCCTCTGGCGTCAGCAGCGAAAGAGCCTCATCAGCCTGGTTAAAAGCCGCCTGCATCTCGTCGGCATAAGCGGTAGCCAATTCCAAGGCCGTCACGTCCGCTTGCGCAATATCGAGCGCCGCTTGGCTCGCTACGAGTGCTTGCTGAAACTCGGATGAGCGTGCTTCATTTGACTGGATCACACTGGCGCTTTTCGCCAATGCAACCTGCAGGCGATTCGACAAATCCTTCACGGAAGAGTCGCTCAGCAGCGTCATGGCTTGGCCCAGCAACAGAGTAAACTTCGATTTACTGTCGAATTGTATATCCTCTCGCACTGACGGTTTAGGTTCCGTTAAAACTGGCATGCTAAGATTAGCGGGTTCAGAAAACACCGTCATATCGGCTTGTTTACTTAAGGTTTCCAGCATTTTTTTCGACGCATCCTGGGCGACCGAAAATAATGTCTTAGCTTCCTTCGGCAGGGTGGCCGTTTTATTAACAACGGGTTGTTTCCCGGTACCGGCTTGTTCTTCTCCAATATGGCTAATCGCACGAGGGATGGCGGTGCCAATGGTTCCTACTTCATTCATGGTATTTGCCTCCCGTAATATATATTGAATGTTTCATTACATGATCCTAAAGCTTGAGCGTATCCAAATAAGCTTTAGCACGGATACGCAATGCGTCGTCTTGACCATGTTCAAGTACCAATTCAAAGCACTGTTTAGCCTTATTCGCCTTTTGCATCAGCAACTGACATTGACCACTAAAAAAAACCGGTCGGTAGTCATTCTGTGCTAGTGAAAACGCCACGGCGTAAATATCCGCTGCTTTTTGGTACTGCTTTTGTAACTGATAAACCGCAGCTAGCCCCATGTAATAGTCAGGGTTGTAAAAGTCATAAATACACAGAAACTTAAAAAAAGTTGCCGCATCGTCTAATTGACCTTTGTTGTAGAAGTCATACGCATAGGCATACAATCCTTCCATCATTTCATCTGGGAGATCATGTACATCTTTTAGCGTATTACCGCTATTCACCGCCGCCCATAGCATATCCGCGAGCTGCCCATCGTCGGCATCATCAATTGCATGCCCAGTAATAATGCCATTTACGTTTTCAAGTAAACTTTCATCTAAATTAACACTTACATTTACAGTCATTTTATTCTCCTGGAAATGTCACCATCCATCAGGATGTGACGGTATTAAAACATTAAGGGTGTCGATAAACTTTCAAGTAACGCTCACCTCACGGGCGAGCTATCTAGTTAACCGGCTTATCTCTAGCAACATCCGTCGCCGTCGGCTCATTATCCGGCGTAGGGTCATCCTGCGCGGCATATTGAGATTCAGCCGCCGTCGGTTGCGCTTGTTCTTCAGCCTCTGCTGGCCGCCATGCGTTATCGACCTGATGCAACCACGTCATAATGTCAATAATGGTTTCTATATCATCCATTTTTACAAATGAATATAGCCGGTTAGTTTTGTAAATCTTCCTGGCAAGCGGTATGTTGGTTATCACCGGAACGCCGACTTTTTTGGCATAGGCTCTCACCGCCAGTGCCCGCTGGTTGGTTTCCCTAACCGATACCAAGGGTGCCAATATCACCTCTGGTTTATAATAAATACCGATGGCAATATGCGTCGGGTTGGCAATAATGAATTGGGAATTTTTAATATCCGACTTTGTCTGCTCAGACAAGATTTCCATATGCAACTGTCGGCGTTTTGATTTGATTTCAGGATTACCATCCTGTTCTTTATATTCACGTTTTACCTCCTGTTTATCCATCTTTAGCTCTTTCAGATGCAAGAAATAATCCGCCAGCGCGTCCAATATCAAAATCAATAATATGCATGCCAGACAGGTCAGCAACAGGGCAAGCAACAGTTTTCCCCAAATGATAGCTAGCCCGGCGGGATCACCGTACAGTTGTGCAAACAACAGTCCTTTTTTGCTGTGCCAGAAAATCACCCCGCCTATTATAAAACAAGCAAGGTAAAGAAGTGTTTTAATGAAATCCTTAATGGTGCGCATACTGAATATTTTTTTAATGCCCTTAGTGGGATTCAGCGCATTTAAGTTAATTTTTAATGCCTTAGTGGCCACCACAAATCCAGTTTGCAATAAGGTAGGCAACGCAGAGACAAGTATGCATACAATCAATATTGGAATGATAAATTTCATTGCGACAATCATAATTGCCACACTGTAGGCCTGGATATCCTGCTCGAAGTTTCCTGCGATAAGATTTCTATAATTAGTCATGAATTCACTCAATGAACTCATTGAGATAATCCACACTATTCCACAGACTAACAAGCATGAAATAATCAAATCTTTAGCTTTAAACGTTTGTCCTTTTTCTTTGGCGTCACGAATTTTTTTAGGTGTTGGTTTTTCTGTTTTATTGGTCATTTAAAAACCACATATCAAGCTGATCCTTATATAACCACACATTTTTGAACGCGTCCGGTATCACCGGCGTGAAGTAAAGAATCAAAATAAAAAAGGCCACTCCGCTTTTAACGGTCAGCGAGATGGAAAAAGCGTTCAACTGCGGTGCAAACCGCGATAATAGTCCGAGGAGCATCTCGGTTAACAGCAACGCCGCCACCACCGGGCTGGCAAGCACTAAAATCTTGCCCATCAGCTGGGTTAAGATCCCAAGCGTCGGCATGATCTCCGGTGTACAGGTTCCCAACGGCTCGCATAACTGATAACTTTTTTCCAAGGCCTCAAGTAAAACGATTAAGCCGCCGCCGGCCAAAAAAAGCGCGCCGGCGAACAGATTAAACAGATTGGCGAGCTCCGAGGTATCCACACCGGTCATGGGATCCAGCGTGCTGCTGATGGTCGCACCCCGCTGGTTGTCTATCAGGCTGCCGATACCGTGCATGATCCAAAAAGGCAAAGCGAACAAAACAGCCAAAATTAAACCGACAAACACTTCACGTGCGATAACCAGCAAGAGTCCATCTATTTCTTCAAATAACACCTCGCCCGCCGGATAGGGCCATAGCGATAACCCCACCATCATGATAACCGGGGTACGAATAGTCATACTGATAATGCTACTCTTGAGAAATGGCAGCAAAAAAAAGATTGGCGTTATACGCGCCGAACCTAATAACATGGCGCCGAACCATTGGTATGAATCAAAAATAGCCATCATTTTCGTTATTGTCGACTTAACGCCAGGCTGATAACCTCACGGCCAAAGCCGAGCAGGGTTTCCCCGTACCAGCCAGACAGGACAAAAAGGCACAGCGTGACGCATAATAATTTTATGCCAAAGGGCAAGGTTTGTTCCTGTAGCTGCATGACAGTCTGGAATAACCCCACCAGTAAACCCACCACGGTCGCCACCATGATGGGACCGGCAGATAATAACAATATAAGGTATAACGCTTTATTGCCTGCGAATACGACATCGTTCATTTATTTATCCTAATAGCGAGCTAAGTCACCAAATCAATATATTGCAAAATAAGACCCTTGGATAATAATGTCCAGCCATCCAGCACCACAAATAAAATCAATTTAATCGGTACTGAAATGGTGACAGGGCTCATCATCATCATGCCAAGCGCCAGTAATATGCTTGAGATCAGGAGATCAACCACCACAAAGGGCAAATAAAGGTAAAACCCTATTTTGAAGGCGTTTTTTATTTCGCTTAATGCATAGGCTGGTAATAAAGACAGCATGGATGGCGACGTGGCATCATCCTCAATATGATTATCAATATCCTGTTGATTTTGCACCCGTTCAAAAAAACGCGCCAAGTCTGGGTCAGTGTATTTTTGCAAATAACTTTTATAACCGTCCATGCCATTTTCGATAAAGTCAGTCACCGAATCCACGCTGGCCATATCCACCTGCCGCTCCTGAAAAGCGGTATGCGCATCGCGTGCAACCGGGGCCATGACAAACAAGGCCAGGATCAGCGCAATCCCATTAAGCGTCATATTCGACGGCACCTGTTGCAACCCCAAGGCATTACGCACCATGACAAATACAATAGAAAACTTTATATAACAGGTTCCGGAGGCAATCAAAAAGGGCAATAAGGATAAAAAGCCCAGTACGCCAATGATCCCAAAATCGTTAGGCATCGCTATGTTCCTGAATAATATCCATCACCTCGACACCCAGCCGATCGTCCAATTGCACCAGTTCCCCCCGCGCAATAAGAGTGCCATTGGCCCTGATTTCGATCTGTTTTTCGCTTGCCGGATCCATTTCAAAGACTTTACCGGTAAATATTTCCTGCACCTCATGAATAGAGAGATAGCGACGTTGCAATATAAACTCCAATTTCATCGGTACGGCGGACAGCGAACCGGTAATTTTCTCGCACGGCGTGTCCTCCAGGTCATACTCTTCCGACATATCACATTCTTCGTAATGTTCTTCCATCATAATCATCTCTTCTTGTTGCCAATAATGGCCGATTACCCGCCCTTGACATGTTGTCTGCCGGGTTACCTGGTTAATCAACATAATGTCGCCGACGGCCAGCTTTGCGATCACCGAGTCCGACGCATGACTTACGCCGATAATCAGCTCCAGCAATACCGGCGCGCGACCTAAAACCGGTACCGGCGGCAAAGGCGCCTGTCGGCCTGTATTCGTGATCTCGGTGAGCCATACCACACATTCGCTCGCTGCCAGGCAGGGCAACGACGTCACGGAGGGGTTAACCTGCTCGGGCATGACCTGTGCCTGTAACCGTTGATAAGCGAGTGCGTCATGCTCAAACGTCAGCGGGTTGTCCATCGCGTTAAACAACGCGGCTATGTGGGCTAAATCCCTGCCCGTGCTAGCCAGCGCACCCAATTCAGGCAACTGATGCGCCAGCCAATCCCGCGCATCGATCATGCCGCGCCATATGCCGTTGTCCGCAGTAATGCTGAAAAGGGGTTGTCCGATAGGCGGCGTTGCCAGCCCGGCGGGTATTTGCCGCGCCTGCCAATCGGCCAACACCTGGCGCCACATCATATCCGCGCGCGACAGCGGGCGTAGCTGCAGGTTACGCACCGATTGATCTCCTATTCCGGCTAGCGGTGGCGAGCAGGCCGTCCTGCGTATCGTCAGTGGCCGCTTCCTGCTGATCGCCGTTATGCTGCTGGCGTTGCCCCTCGTTATCAACCACCACCTCAAATCCCTGCTCCGCTGGCGCAAAGTTCATCAAACGGTCGTTGGTTTGCCGGTTATTAGGCGCTAAGACCGTTTTTCCCTCACCGAGGGAAACCTGGACACTGTCAACAAGAGCCTGCCCCTGGGCTGAGGTTTTAAAGGTATAGGTAAACGTGTTGCTATTGACCGGAGCCGTTTTTGCCGTGTCGACATTAATCACTTTAGTCTGTGGCCGAACGTCCACCGGCTTATCGTTCATCGGCTCGCCCGCGCGCATTTGCGCGCCGGCCAAGGGCTGTCCGGATAGACCCGCCGCCTGATCTTTAGCGTCTCGAGCCAACCACGCTATGGCGGCAGGCCGAGCTGAATCCTCTTTTTTGCCCTGCCCATCATGATCATTGTTGACTCCGTCGCTTATCGCCGGCGCCAAAAGCGGTTTATTATCGGGCTGGGTCCCAACGCTGTTTTTGGCGGCGTCGGCGTTTGCCTGTATTGGTGTCTGCGCCATAGACGTAGCCGTAGCGACCTGCGCTGACGGGGAGTGTTCGTTGTTTACCGGTGGCATTAACGTCACGTTGCCATGCCCGGCAAAATGAGGCGATAAAAACGTCGACCCGGATCGTGCGGCCGTGAAAAATACGTCGTTTGATCGATCTGTCTTGCTACCGCTAAAGAATGCATTCACCGGCTGGTCGCTCAGTTTTGTCCGTTGAATCGCGAAAGATTCTATCCCTTCGTGTTTAACCATCGGTACCACCAGTCCCTGTTCCGGGGCCATTACAGTCTGCTTTTTCCCGTTCCTTTTGCGAGCAATAGCACGCTGTTCCTCAGCCGACCCGTTTAAATGATTCAACTCTGCACACCGACCCCGCTGCGCGAGTTCCACAATGGATTCATTGCTAGCGAGCGCATTACCTTTTATTGGCAATGTAGTATTTATTGTCGACACGTAATTATCTCCTGCATTTCAGTCTCTTCCTGGCGCAATCGGGTCAACATTAACTGCCGTTTTTCCCGTTTAACCACTATCTGATATTTATCTTGTTTTCGCCGCCACTGCCGCTGCTCGGCACGTATCGTCGCTAATCGTTCACCCAGCTCAAGGTATTGCTGATTGAGTTTTTTGCTTTGTAACTCTAGTTCATTATACTGGCGCCGCAGCACCGCCTGACGGCGCTGGCGCACAAACAACCCGGCGCGATCGAGTTGACCTAACGGGCGCTCGAGTGCAAGCAGCTGCCGCAGCGTGTTTTGCTGGACCTGCAATGCGCTAATCTCAGCGGAAATCTCCTGGCGCTGCCGCTCAACCTGAACTAACCGCACCTCACAAATTTGACGATATGTTTGCGCGCGGCCAATTAATTGGTTGATCTTAATGAGCAATGTCATACATTGCCTGCAGTGTACTTTGGATATCCGTCGGTTCATGTACCCCTTGGCGCAGGAAGTTCTCCAACGCCTGGCGTTTATTGATGGCCCGATCGTTTTCTGCATTTTCCCCGGATTTGTATTCGCCGAGATCGAGGAAAATCTGCAGTTCCTCCAGTTTGGCCAACAAACGGCGGATTTCACCGGCCATTGACTGATGCTGTTCATCAGTGATTTGCCCGGCTACCCGGCTGATACTGCGTAGCACGTCAATGGCCGGATAGTGATTTTGTGCCGCCAGTTTGCGACTCAGATAAATATGTCCATCAAGAATTGAGCGGATCTCGTCGGCAATCGGGTCCGCCTCATCATCACTTTCCAATAACACGGTATAAAAGGCGGTAATGCTGCCCAGGCGGGTATTACCCGGTCGCTCCAGCAGGCGTGGCATCGCATCAAATACCGAGGCCGGATAACCGCGCCGCGCCGGCACCTGTCCTTGGGCCAAGGCCACATCACGCAACGCTCGGGCATAGCGGGTCAGTGAGTCGACAAACAGCACCACGCGTTTACCCTGATCGCGAAAATATTCGGCGATGGTGGTGGCCACCATGGCGGCATTACACCGGTCCAGCGATGAATAATCCGACGTGGCGTACACCAGAATGCATTGGCCCCGACGATCGGAACGACGCAGCTGTTCAGCAAACTCCGTCACTTCACGCCCACGCTCACCGATCAGACCGATGACAAACACATCGGCGTCCGCTCGGTCAATCAGCATATGCATCAGCACGGTTTTGCCACAGCCAGCGGAAGCAAAAATCCCTACCCGTTGGCCGGTGCCGCAGGTTAAAACGCTATCAACAGTCCGGATACCCGTGACCAGGGGTTGATCAATCCCGCTGCGCTGGGAATATTCCGGCGCGTCGGAATCGATGGGACGTACTTGCGGTTGCATGCTCAGCTTTGGCTCCACCAGCCGCTCGGTTATCTGCCCGGCGGGATCGATCACCGTGCCCAGCAAATCCTCACTGACCTTGATGGTTAACGACCCGCCGGTAGGGTGCAAGACCACATCCCTGGATAATCCCTGGTTAGGGCCGATCAAACTGAGCAAGGTACGCTCCTGGTTAAACCCGAGCACCTGAGCGCGGGCGATAACCTCGCGGGAGGTCCAATCGCGGCGAATATCACAGACTTCACCGATCTTGACGCCGGGCAATACCGCCTCAATTATCGGTCCGGATAATCGCATGGGCGAAGCCTGATGCCTTAGCAACCGCAAGTGATCGCTCATTTATTGCATAACCTCGACAAAGCGCTCCAGACGCTCAAAGAAGCCACTCAGCGCTACCGAGAAATTTTGCCCACTGTTCAGGCATTGTGAATTGAGCAGTGCCTTAAGTTCCAAATAACCGTCATTTTTTGATAACTGGAACTGTTCACCGCGAATAAATTCCACCCCCTGCATCAGCTCATTGAGCAATACCGGAGCGCGTTGCGCCAGAATATTTTCATTAAATTCCGCAATACGCGCCCATAACCAGATGTCGTCATCCTGGCTGCTGATATAAATACTAGGCAGATCATTAAAATCAAGCGCAATAGTTGAATGGCTATCAAAGTTAGACAGCAAATTTGGATCACAGCCACTGTCTAGCAGAGCTTCACGAACCAGGGTGGCAATATCGACATGCATGTAGTTTACTCCAGGTTAATTAAATTGTTTTGATAACATTAACATTTATAGCTTCGGTCAATTCACCAAATGACATCACTTCAAGATCGCGAAAACGCGTTTCAATCAATTTTTTCACAAATCGACGGACATCCACCGAGGTTAATAACACCATATCTTTCTGGGATATTAATATATTCTCTAAACCAACGGTAAATAAATCCATCAATTGTTCTGAAACCGCAGGTTCCAGATTAAGAAAAGCTCCTGATGAGGTGTTTCTAATGCCACCCCTGAGCGTCTCTTCCACTTCTGCTGAGATAACAACTACTCTTAGCTCATTATTAACAGCGAATTTATGACAAATATAACGCGCCATGGCCCCCCGAACATGTTCAACCAAGGTAATAACATCTTTTTCCCGTGGTGCCCAAAGTGCCAAGGATTCCATAATCAGCTTGAGATTGCGCGTTGAAATGCGTTCGGTTAATAACCGCTGCATCACTTCTGCTATCCGCTGCACCGTGGCATGACGCAAAACCTCCTTCAATAAATCCGGATATTTGTTTTCCATCATGTCAAGCATATGCTTGGTTTCCTGTACGCCGAAGAACTCATTAACATGATGGGACAGTAAGACGGCAAAGCATTGATACAGTTCATCCAGAGCCGGGCGCAACTGGTAACCTAGCTGTAATAAGCTCTCTTTTGCCTGGGGCTTAACCCACATGGCGTCTTTTTCCACCAGAGTTTCAATACCTAATTGCTCCACTTCATCGGACGCGTTTACCACTCGCATTAAATCAAAATGAATAGTGAAACTATCGGCCCGAATTTCGTTTATCAAGACCATGACGGTTTTTTCGTCAACATTTTCCGATGGCCTGATCATCAATTCAGGCAGCTTCACGCCGTAATCCATAAAAAACTGGCTGCGCAGCCGCTCGTTAAGCTGTTGATGTTCCACGCGCTGAAAATTGGCGCGCGACAGCAAGAGAATCAGTGCGACGGTTTCCGCAGGCGTGCTGTCGAGGTCGCTGATAATACCTAACTGGCTCTCTGCGTCCATGCCCTGGCCGACGGCGCCTTCGCTGTAGTCGGCGGTGTTGGTTGCGTTGCCAGCCTGGCCTTTGGCCGTTTTTCTTGTTTTACGCCAGCGGAAGTAAAAGAGCCCACTAAGCGCCAGCGCCAACAGAATAAATACCGGCAGCGGAAACCCTGGTAGCATGCCGATCAACAAGGCCAGAGAGGCGGTAATCAGCAGCACAAACGGGTTGCCCAGTAGCTGCTGCATAATGGTGCGGCCCATATTGTCGCCATCGCCATTCACCCGCGTGACGATAAGGCCGGCACTGATGGAAATTAGCAGGGCAGGTATCTGACCGACCAACCCATCGCCGATGGTCAGCATGGTGTAGGTGCTCAGTGCGCTGGACATGTCCATATTAAGCTGGCTCATGCCGACCGCAATCCCGCCGATAAGGTTGACAAAAATCACCAGGATACTGGCAATGGCGTCACCCTTGATAAACTTCATTGCGCCGTCAAACGATCCGTACAGCTGGCTTTCACGTTCCAGTACGCTGCGGCGCTCACGCGCCTCGTCAGCGTCAATCACACCGCCTTTTAAATCGGCGTCGATGCTCATCTGTTTACCGGGCATGCCGTCGAGGGAGAAACGCGCGGCCACTTCCGCCACCCGCTCCGACCCTTTGGTGATCACGATAAACTGTACCACGGTCACGATGGCGAAGATCACAAAACCCACCACCAGGTTGTCGCCGATAATAAACTGACCGAAGCTGGCGATGATTTCACCCGCGTCAGCTTCCGAGAGGATCAGCCGACTGGTACTGATGGTTAGCGCTAGCCTAAATAGCGTGGTGATCAGCAATACCCCCGGAAACGTTGAGAAACTCAAGATCCGGTCGATATAAAAGGCACCCATAAACACCAGAATGGCAATAACAATATTCAGGCCAATTAAAAAATCCACTAAATACGTTGGCAATGGAATAATCAGCATTGCAATGATCATAATGACCAATGACAAGATTAGCAGTTCTGGACGCGAATGAATATTTCTTAAAAATTTATTAAACACGTAATTATTCCATTACATTATCAATATGGTTGTACAGTTTTATTGTGCACGTCTTTTTTCAATGAGTTCTTGCTGATAAGTGATCGCCAACAATCTTTCCAATTCATAAAGTAGTTCATGCACTGATTCAACGTTGTCAAAAAGCTCGTGCGGCAATAATTTACAGGATCGGTAAATCACCTGGATGATCTTGGCGCGTTCATGATGACTGAACAGTAAAAAGGTTTCACCCAGTAACACATTAAGATGTTCGCCAATCGCTTGCGGTTGTGCTAATAACGAAAAATACATTATCAGCCAGTCCGGTTCGGCAATGCCTATGTGGTCAATGACGTCAAGTGATACTAATTTTTTAGTAAAAAGACTATCTCCGGAACGCAATAACTTAAGTTGCCCAAGTTTACCGATTAATCCACCGAATTCAATGCACGAACAACTGGGATCCTGGCTATCAATATCCGCTAACAGTGCGGCTTCGATAAAATCCAGCACCACGCTTCTTAACAGATAACCATAACAGGCGATCCAGTCTTGATACTCTTCCATGCCATCCTGTTCGTTTTCCAAAAAGCGCCGGTAACTGGCCCGTAGCAAGATAGGTTTAAGATCCAGATGTTTTTGACCAAACAGCCGGGCCTTGATCCCACAGTTAATGCCGGCTTTGACATCCCGTGGGTTGCTATTATCCTCAACGTCTTTCAACACTGCCTTGAGCAGGGTTTTCAGCTTTTCGTTTAAGTTCCGCTGACGCAATAGTTCACGCAACACCATCACCAGGTCGCTATCGTCGGGAAATAGCGAGCGGGCCTGGTTTAACAGCAACGCAAGGGACATATTGTCGTTGGCGCTAACCTTTAGCAGAGCTTTGGCTTTGGCCGACCCATCGTCCTCAAGTACCCGCTGGAACTCGGAGGACCACTCCTCGCTGGCATTTTTATCCGATTGACGCCGGCCGATAAACTGCGACGCCCCGGCCGAAGCTTTAGCGCTGCTTTGCGCCTGTTTGGCCACCTTGGCGTTGACCGACTTGCTGGCGGTCAGCTTTTGCTTGAACGCCGCTTTGGTTTTCTGGTTACTGCTACGTTCGCTATCGCTCGCCACCGGAAAACTGGGGGCCGAGCTTATTGGGGCTATTGCCATTTTTGCCCCTCAAGAAAATTGCGTGACCAATCGGCTAACAGGCTGGGTTGGCGGTTATTGATAAATTGCTGCACAAACTCACCCGTATCGGTATTGATCGGCTCGTTGATTTCCCGTGGCTGAATCAGGAAAATACGTACCGTATTGGACTGGCTTTCCTGCTTATAGCTAAAGAGTCCACCCACCAGCGGCAGGTTGCCCAACACCGGGATCTTGGCCGTTTTGCCGGAAGTCTCATCACGGGTGTACCCACCGACCAACAGGCTTTTGCCTTTAGGCACACGCGCCACGGTGCTGATTTTGGTGCGGCCAACCTTCGGCAGAATGGTGGCACTCGACTGATCGTTGGGCACTTCGTTACCATCTTCAATATTGAGCACCATTTCAATCTGATCCCCGGCGGCAAAACGCGGCAGGACGCTGACCATGGTGCCATAGGTGACATGCTGCAGGTCAACGGTACGTTCGCCAATCAGCTGGGTATAAAAAGTCCGGTTGTTGTCAAAAATTGCCGGAACGTTTTCCTGCGTCAAGACCACCGGGCGGGAAACAATATTGGCCCGGTTTTTCTGCGCCAACGCATTGATGGAAGCCACAAACCGCGTACCGTCCAGAGTGGAGTAAGATCCACCATTAAAGTTCACCCCCAGTTGGCTGCCAATATTTACCCCGCCTTGCCAACTCACCCCGAGGCTATCCAATTCTTCTTTCTGAATATCCACGATCCATAACGACAGTTCCACGTGCCGTTTGGCCATATCCAGTGCGGACACCAGATTGGTAACCAGTTGGACTTGCTTCGGTGTCCCTTTCACCAGCAAACTGTTGGTGTCGGGGTTGGCGATCACGCTGATAGGCCCGGCCACTGCTTCGGCACGCAGCGCCTCCGCCAGGCTTGACCTAGGCTGGAAAGACTGTCCGGCGGCTGATATATTCTCAATCGTAAACTCGGGCATCTGTGGTGCCGGCATGCTATCAGAGGTTAACCGTTGCACTGAGGTGGTACCGGGGCCCGCTTTATCCCCACCACGCAGCAACTGTTCAATCACGGTGGCAATGCCTGGTATAGTGACTTTTTCCCCGCGCAGATCAAAACTGCGATCGCCGACAAAGGTATTACTCAGCTGGATCACCGCCGCCGTTTCGCCGCTGTTGATTGCTGTGGGCTGTTCATCCATAAATTTGGCGGTATTGATCACCAAATCCACATATACCGGTGGGCCTGAAATATAGAAAGTCCCACTGCTATTGTCGCCTTTTAATGGGAAACGCTTGTCATATAATCCTGACTTGCGTAAAAAATTATCAAGGGTATTAAGTGTGATATTATTAAGCGAAATGACCGAATTACGTATTTCGCTGGCTTCGTAAACATAAATAGCCTGGCCGTCGAAATACCAAATTAAACCCAGTTGCTGGGATATTTTTTCCAGCAGTGCCTGCGGATCGTTGAAGTCGAATTCCCCGCTGATGTTTTTACGTGCCGCTAATTTACTGACGATCACCGGTTTACCTAAACGCGATGATACGGCGTCAAAAAATATTTTCAGCCCGTCTTTATTGGCAACATATCCTGCGGAATTAGCACCACCGTCAGCGGTAAGCGGGTTGGCCACCACCAGGCCCGGCAGCGAGCCGCCCAGCAGACAACCGCAGAATAAACTGACTTTTACTAAATTAATATATTTCATATTTGCGATTTCTTTTCAATTATGTTCCATATCCCACGAGGGGAAACACCAAAAACATCTCTAATATCATTAGAAAGATGCGAGGAAGAGGCATAACCATGGCGCATGGCAACCTCGGTCAGGCTCTGCCGTTCTTCAACCGCATCCAGCAAAGCCCTGGCGATGCGCCAGCCCCGCATTTCGTTCTTGGCGGAGTTTCCTAAGGCATTGCGGCATAACCGGCGAAAATGGGAGTAGGACAACCCATAACGCATACCGAGATCCTGTAGCTTTTCACTGTTTGTTGACTCATTTAGTAGAAAGCTAATTAACCAATAATATTCAGTACGCCGTAAAAAATCGGCCAGGGCGGACATTTCATCAGGCTGCGAATGGTGCAAAGACAGCAGCCAGCGTTCCACATCAGCATTGCGTTCAACCTGAGGATCCGCACTCAACTGAACCGTTTTCCAAGGCTGTTGCTGTTCATACTTCAACGCAAGGCCCCGTGATTCATCAATAAATACCTGGAGCTTTACTAACGCGAATAATGGTAATTCCTGGTAAACAGCCTCGCCGGCGACGATAGCCATACTGACACGGTTCATCATGATAATGCCACGCCAGTCCTGAGGAATATCCAATACCGCTGAGTTTTCCATGGTGTGAAACCGAATCTGACATGCGCTTTTCACCGTATTCAGCAACCCGCATTTTGGTTCACTGATCGTTCGGGTCTCTTTTTCTACAAGCAGAGCACTGGGCAATATACTATTATCTTTTTTCATCGTTAACCCTGCTCGTTTTTGATTTAATTTTATATTCATAATAATGCCTATTTATTTTTGATAAATCATGATGAGAATCTGATTCAAGACTTAATTTTTCAATCCGTTTGAGCATTTTCTGGCAAAAAACAACAGAGCAAAGATTGAATTAACACGTGCATAATTAACTTCATTCACTTATTTATGTCATTTTTTCTCACCTACAATTGATGATAGAAACTAATCAATATTTAATTTGTGCCGACATTTTAATTAAAAAGTGCAATAACTTATTCAATAATTAACAACACTCCTATTTATCCAGGTAGCGTTGGTTTGGCGGCCGCCGTTTCCGTTGGTGCTGTCATTGGTTTGGCGGCTGTTGTAGGTTTTGACTTTGGCATAATCTCCGGTGCGCCTTGCGACCCGATGGTCTGGTAATGATCCCAAACCTTGCGCGCATAACGCATGCGCAACTGCTGCCGTCCTTTTGCCGGGCCGGCGTTATACGCGCCCACCGCCTCCCATGAATAGCCAAACTTTTTCATCATATCCGCCAATACCGACGCGCCGACCATCACGGAAACACAGGTGTCCTCGTACAAACGTTTTTCATCGATACCCAGCTTCTTCAACTGCGGCAAATGCACACTGTTAATTTGCATCAGGCCGATATCCCGGCTGCCATTGGTATTTTTCCCGGTGGCGGCCGGGTTCATATTCGACTCGGTAATAGCAATGGCCTGTAATAATCGGGCTTCTATGCCAAAATGATGTTCGGCTTGCGACCAGCAACTTGCCATGGCGGGCGTACTGGTTAATAACACGACTATTATCAGGGGCAATAACGGCTTTTTCATGACGTAGCGACGGCTCCTGTAGCAGTATTCAGGGATTTGACCCTGGGATCATGGCGCCAAAAACGTAAGCAAGGTGAAGATGAGTTTGCCAGGTGGTCATACCATTTTTTGGCCTCATTCAACCCATGACATTGTAAAATGACCGGCAACAACGCCGAATGCATCTTATGTGCAGACTGCTCGATAATTTGCGCTACCCGGTCGGCATCCACCACTGTGGATTGGGCAAATAAACGGGTATATAGGGTGTTGAGATAAATGATGCCCTCCGGTTTATCACCAGGTTGCAGGCGATCAACCAGCTTTAACGCACAGCTTGGCCGCCCCTCACCACACAGAATGACGGCGTTCATGCTCATCAGTACCGGATGTTCAACGGCGGCGCCGGATTGTCGATCGGTAACCTTAAGCGCTGCGCTAGCATTGCCTTGGCAATACTCCAGCCACAAGATGAGCGCTAAAGAAGCGATCATTCCTGGCTGCAATTGATCCGCCAACCGGGCAAAATGCAGCGCCCGGGCAACCTCGCCAACGATAAACAGGTGTACCGCGTAATAATAATTTACCAACGGATTTTCCTTGGCTGTCGTCAGGGCCTGGCGAAACAGTTCTGCCGCCTGACTGAATTCGGCGTTCAAACCGTGCAATACCCCGCCCATTGCCAGTGCCAACGGATGTTCCGGTTGGCGGGCCAGGACCTGATCCACCATGTTGCCACACGCCTTCATTGCCGGTTCAAGCCCCATCATGCCCATTTTGCCTAAGGCAAAATAACATTCGGCCAGGTGGCAATACAGGTCCGCATCGTCGGGCATCTGTTGAAGACAGCCTTGAAACAAACCCAGCGCCTTGGTAAGGCTTTCTGGGGTGTATTCCAGGAATGCGTTACGTCCCTCTTGCAGGCAGGCGGCAGCGTTAGGTTTGCACTCAGGCGTTGCGGTTTGGCTACGTTCAGCCTTCAATCCAGGTATATACTTCAAGATCAGCGGATTAAGCTGGTTTTTGATGCAACCATGGGTCAGCGCCGTCGTAAGCGTGATTCCCTCACGGTGTAGCACATAATGATCGTGTGCACGGATAAACTCAATACGCAGTGACGGCTGGTTGGCCAAGATTAATTCATGTCCGGCTAAATAATAGTCCGGTCGAATTTTTTCAATCAGCGCCAGCATCGACTCCACCGTCCGGCAATTCATGGTTAGCGATGAAGGTAAAATATGCAATCCGCACGATGCATAGTCGCTCATGTCATCAACCAAAGCATCATGCAAGCTCAACGCGTCTAAATACCCATTGCCCATCGTAAAAGGGAAGATCGCGACGGTGCGATTAACTGCAGCCGTGACCAGGCGTTCAGCTGGCGTTATCCGGGTAACGGGTAAGGAAAAACGGTACCCTTTACCATAGACGGTATCGATATAACGATTATGTTTACCCTCCTGCAGAATGCGGCGTAATACATAGATACAACGAGTGAGCGACTCTTCCGCCACATTTGCCCCGGACCAGACCTCGTCAATGATCCGATCTTTAGTGACCAGTTCACCAGCCGATTCTAATAACAGAATCAGCACCCCAAGCTCTTTCGGTGACACGCTGATCTGCTTTTCTTTATGGAACAGAACGCGAGTGGAGTTCAGGATGAAGTCGCCAAAGGTGTATTGAACTTTAAAATGGCTAACCACCTCTTTTCGAACACCTTTAATAGGAAGTGGTGTCAAAAAAGGTTTTATTGCACGTGGTTCATTTGATGGTGTTGTCATGTGAATAACCCTACCGTTAAATTAATAAATTTTGAATGAATAACTTCAACAAATTAAGCCTATGACATGTTCACTGTCTGTTTCATCAATATACCGCTCTTTTATGGAAACATGCATTTCAATAGCAAAAATCACATGGCATACTGAGTTAAATTGTTAGGTAAATAATATTATTTATACTTATTATTTTTTAATTCATTGCTTTAAAACGACAAAGTGTCCTTCCACTCGATCCATTACCTTCGTTCGATTATGGCTATCCGGCATGGTGCTGGATGGCGCATCTAACGCCATTTTTATTTTTTCAGTACACCGCACAAAATTACTTAAGTAATAATTAACAATTATTGTTAATCGGATAATTAATGGATATTGATGTATTCACACCTAGATTAGGCTACTTATGCACGTAAAACATCAAGTGTAATACCATCATAAATAGAGCGATAAAATAGGAAGTCGTTGTGATTATATAGTTAGCCGCCTTAGTGTCAAACCACCCGGAAATTCGAAAGGTAAAGTTATTCCTAGTTTTATTTTACGGAGCGAATAATGATAGCACATTAGCGTAAAATCACTGAAATATTCGCCATAAATGTTAATAATTTAACATGTAATTTAACAAAATTAACATTTAACCTATATTTATGATGGCCTTAATTTTCTATATGAAAAAAGACGGGAGGTAAATTGGGATAAAATTATGCTGATAATCCGTTAGTTATAAAAAAAAAGAGATTACTCTATAAATAAATGACATTATGTTGAATATATTTACAAAACATCGACTAAAAATGTCAAAATTTGATTGCACTAAACCGCGTTAACCTGTTAAACAACTCACTCGTTATTTTATTGTCCTGATTATAATCAGGGGTTATCACGCCCGATAAAACCAGTAACGATTGCCTTGCTGCCATGCCCCTATTTTTACGGGAAAAGACACTATTTTTGTCGAAAATTTTACAATAACCGTCGGCGAACTACTCTATCCTAGTGACATGATCACTCTAAGCCACTCGTAGCACTCGTATCGCATGAAAAATCATTCCCAACGAAAAATCAAATGGCGTAATGTCTTCTCAGCCGTTGTAGTGCTATTGCTGATAATCTCAGCTTTATTTTATGTCCACTTTCGATCTTCCCCCAGCACCGGTATCAGTATGGGAGGCCCCGGCATGAAGGGCCCCGGTAAGGGCGGCCCCGGTATGGGCCCTCCCGGTATGAGCGGTCCCGGCATGGGCGGTTCGACTCCGGTACATAGCGGAACGGCTACACAGGCCGATGTGCCGGTTTATCTTTCCGCGCTGGGTACGGTGGTGGCGAACGCCAGCGTCACGGTGACCAGCCGGGTGGACGGTCAGTTAGTGACGGTATTTTTTACCGAGGGACAAAAAGTGGCCAAAGGGCAGCTTTTAGCCCAAATTGATCCCCGGAGTTATCAAGCCACACTTGAGCAATACCAAGGGGAACTGGCGCAAAACCAGGCACTGTTAAAAAGTGCCCAGTTGACGTTGGCCCGCTATAAGACGCTTTATGCTCAGGATTCATTAGCCCGCCAGGATTTGGATACCCAGACTGCCACGGTCGGGCAATACCTCGGCACGGTTAAAAGCGATCAGGCACAGATTGATTCAGCCAAGCTTAACCTGGAATATGCACGCATTACCGCCCCGGTCTCTGGTCGTGTGGGCTTAAGGTTGGTAGATGCTGGCAATATGGTACATAGCAGCGACACGACCGGCATCGTGACCATCACCCAAACCCAGCCGATCGCGGTGACTTTCAGCCTGCCGCAAGCGCATATTCCCGTGCTGCTCAAAACGCTGCACCATGGTCAATCACTGCCGGCAACGGCCCTTGATCAGGACGGCACCACAGTGCTAGACCAGGGCAAACTCAGTTTTATCAGTAATGAAATAGACAGCGATACCGGCAGTATCAAACTAAAAGCGATTTTTGCTAATAACGATGAGCGCCTCTACCCCAATCAGTTTGTGAACGTCAAGCTACAAACTGACCTGCTCAAAGGCGCCACCGTCATTCCAGCCCAGGCGATCCAGCTCAGTAGTGAGGGTGATTTTGTTTACGTGATAACAGCGGATAATACCGTTGAACGGCGAGCGGTAAAAAGCGGACCCGCGTTTGGCGCAGACCTGCAGGTGGTGCTAAGCGGCGTCGCGCCGGGTGAACGCGTAGTGACCGAAGGCATTGATCGGCTCAACACCGGCAGCAAAGTGACGGTGGTTGAGACACCGACTACCCCCGGCGTCACGCAACCGACCAAGGATAGATTGGCAAACGGCGGCAGCAAAGTATCGCTCAAGGATAGGTTGGCAAACGACGGCAGCAAGGCATCAACGGTATCAACCGACAGCAAAGCCGCAACCAAGGATGCGGCAGCGATCGACGGCAAGGCAGCGACCAAAGGTGCTGCGGCCCAATGAATCCATCTCGCCTGTTTATCCAGCGACCGGTCGCCACCATTCTACTGATGATTGGCGTGTTTATTTCCGGTGTTTTTGCTTACCGTATGCTGCCCACATCCGCCCTGCCGCAGGTAGATTACCCTACCATTCAGGTCACCACACTCTACCCGGGCGCCAGCCCCAGTATCATGGCCTCGGCGGTCACCGCCCCGTTGGAGCGTCAGCTTGGCCAAATGGCCAGCTTGAGTCAGATGTATTCCACCAGTTCCGGTGGTGCATCTATTATTACCCTGAAATTTTCTCTCGAACTCTCCCTGGATGTGGCTGAGCAGGAGGTCCAGGCAGCGATTAACGCCGCTAATAGCCTGCTGCCCACCGATTTGCCCAACCCGCCCACCTACAAGAAGGTCAATCCGGCGGATACGGCGGTGATCACCCTGGCGGCCACCTCCGATACCCTGTCGCTGATTAAAGTACAGGATTTGGTCAATACCCGTATCGCCCTTAAACTGTCGCAAATTTCCGGGGTGGGCATGGTGACGCTTGCCGGCGGCCACCAGCCGGCCATTCGGGTACGTATGAATCCCCGCGCCCTGGCAGCACACCACCTGACCCTGGAAGATGTGAATACCCTGATAGGCAAGAGCAATGTTAACGGCTCTAAAGGCGGGTTTGATGGCACACACCACTCTATTACCATTGACGCCAACGATCAGCTGCGCACGGCGGCAGAGTATGGCAACCTGATACTGACCTATCAGGACGGCGCCGCGCTGCGCCTGCGTGACATTGCGCAAATTGACGAGGCGGAGGAAAACAGGTATCAATCCGCCTGGGCCAACCGTCAGCCGGCGATCGTGATAAACGTACAACGCCAGCCCGGCGCGAACGTCATCTCGGTGGTGGATAATATCAAAGCCCAGTTGCCCACGTTGCAGGCCGCCTTGCCCGAGGGGGTGAAGGTGAGTATTTTATCCGACCGCACCCAGACCATTCGTTCATCCATTAGCGACGTGCAGTTTGAACTGTTGTTATCCATTGCCCTGGTGGTGATGGTCACATTCCTGTTTTTACGCAACCTGGCGGCCACGCTGATCCCCAGTATCGCCGTACCGCTGTCGTTGGTTGGCACATTTGGCGTGATGTATCTGGCCGGGTTCAGCCTGAACAACCTGTCGTTAATGGCCTTGACGGTGGCCACCGGTTTTGTCATCGATGATGCCATTGTGGTGGTAGAGAACATTTCCCGCCGTCTGGAAAATGGCGAAACACCGATGCAGGCGGCGCTGAAGGGGTCTGCGCAAATTGGTTTTACCATTATTTCCTTAACCTTCTCGTTGATTGCGGTACTGATCCCCTTGTTGTTTATGGGCGATGTGGTCGGCAGGCTGTTCAGGGAGTTCGCCATTACCCTGGCGGTGTCGATACTGGTTTCCATGGTGGTGTCATTAACACTGACGCCGATGCTGTGCGCCTATTTGCTGCGCCATATCCCTGAGGAAAAACAAAGCCGGTTTAATCGCAAGGGCGGGCAGTTATTTGATCGTCTGGTGGCCGGTTATGACCGTTGGCTGACGGTGGTGCTTGACCATCAACGCCTGATGCTGCTGGTCGCCCTGTCAACCCTGGTGATCACCGCCTTGCTTTATATGGTGGTACCTAAGGGCTTTTTCCCACCACAGGATACCGGTTTGATTCAGGGTGTCACCGTGGCATCGCAAGATGTGTCATTTGGTGAAATGGCCAGGCGCCAGCAGCAGCTGGCAGATATTATCCTGCAAAATCCGGCGGTGGCGAGCCTCTCATCCACTATCGGCGTTGATGGCAATAATACCAGCCTCAATAGCGGGCGCCTGCAAATTAACCTGAAACCGTTCTCGGCGCGCGACCTGCGCTCCGACGCTATCATCAGCCAGTTGAAACAGGCCACGCAAAACGTGGCCGGGATCACGCTGTTTATGCAGTCCGCTCAAGATTTGACGGTCAACGATCAGGTGACCCCCAACCAGTACCAATTCACCCTCGATGATGCCGATAGTGAAAATCTGGTGACCTGGACCCCCAAGCTGGTGGCACAACTCAAGCAACAGCCAGCGTTCAGCGATGTGGTGAGCAACCTGCAGGACCAGGGACAAGTGGCGTATGTGGAACTTAACCGCGACGCCGCGGCCCGTTATGGCATCACCGCCGCTGACGTGGATAACGCGTTGTATGATGCTTTTGGACAACGTCTGGTGTCCACCATCTTTACCCAATCCAATCAGTATCGTGTGGTACTTGAAGTCGAACCGAAATATCAGCAGTCGCCGGCGTCGTTTAACGATATATATCTGGCGACCAACCTCACCAGTTCCAGTTCCAGTTCCAGCAGCACGACCAGCAGCAGTGCATCCACCCGTTCGTCCAGTTCTTCCACGACGTCATCCGACACCAGCACCGCGACCACCAGCAACGGGATGGTCAAGCTGACCTCCATTGCCAAGATTCATTTGCGCACCGGGTCATTGCTATACGCCCGACTCAATCAGTTTCCGGCGGTCACAGTGTCGTTTAATCTGCGCAACGGTTATTCGCTGGAGGACGCGCAACAGGCCATCGCGCAGGTCACCGGACAGTTAAACTTACCCGCCAGCATTACCCTACGTTACCAGGGTGAGGCATCTGCTTTCCAAAAATCCACGGATAATACCTTGTGGTTGATACTGGCGGCGCTACTGACCATGTATGTGGTGTTGGGTATTTTGTATGAAAGTTTTATCCACCCGGTGACGATTTTATCGACCCTGCCGTCGGCGGCGGTGGGCGCCCTGCTGACGCTGCTGTTCGCCAATACTGAATTTAGCCTGATCGCGCTGATCGGGGTGATCTTGCTGATCGGGATCGTCAAGAAAAATGCCATTATGATGATCGACTTCGCGCTGGAAGCGGAACATCAGCAGCATCTCACGCCTCGCGACGCGATCCATCAAGCCTGTTTGCTGCGTTTCCGGCCGATTTTAATGACCACCATGGCGGCACTGCTCGGAGCGCTGCCGCTGATGCTGGCGCACGGTTCTGGCGCGGAACTGCGCCGCCCCCTGGGATTGGTGATTGTCGGCGGATTGGTGTTCAGTCAATTGCTGACCCTGTTCTCAACCCCAGTGATTTACCTGTGGTTTGACGGTCTGTCGCGGCGCAGTCAGCGGCTATGGCACCGTCTCGGCAAGCAGCAACCATGAATATTTCCCGGCTGTTTATCTTTCGCCCGGTGGCCACGTTGTTACTCACCTTGGCCATCTTACTGCTCGGTATTCTGGGTTATCGGCTGTTGCCGGTAGCGCCGCTGCCGCAGGTGGACTTCCCCACGGTGATGGTCACCGCCAGCCTGCCTGGCGCCAGCCCGGAGACCATGGCCGCCACGGTGGCGACACCGTTGGAGCGGGCCTTGGGGCAGATCGCCGGCATCACCGAAATGACGTCCAGCAGTTCGCAAGGCTCCACCAACGTGATTTTACAGTTTGACCTTGATCGGGATATCAACGGCGCGGCGCGCGATGTACAGGCAGCGATCAACGCGGCGCGCAGTCTACTGCCCTCCAGCATGCCTTCACTGCCAACCTATCGTAAAGCCAATCCGTCCGATGCGCCGATTGTCATGCTGGCGTTAACCTCAGCCACCCGCAGCAGTGGTGAACTCTATGATCTGGCTTCCAGTGAAATACAGCAAAAAATCGCCCAGGTCAGCGGCGTAGGACAGGTGTCGCTGGTAGGCAGTTCGCTACCAGCAGTACGTATTGATTTGCGCCCACAGATGATCACCCATTTTGGTTTGTCTCTTGATACCGTGCGTGCCGCCATCGCCAATAGCACCAGCAATTTACCCAAAGGCGTACTTCAGGGCGACCGGCAATCATGGGTGGTGGAAGGTAACGGCCAAGTGGATCTGGCCAAGGATTATCGTCAGCTCATCATCAGCTATCAAAACGGCACCGAAGTTCGACTAGGCGATGTGGCCCATGTTTACGACTCGGTGGAGGATAAGTATAACGTCGGGTATTACAATAATACTCCCGCCGTGATGATTGGCGTTACCCGCCAGGCCGGCGCCAATATGCTCGAGACCATTGACGCCATCAAAGCACGATTACCAGCGCTGGCCGCCTTGCTGCCCGGTGATGTGAGTTTGCATATGGTGATCGATCGATCGCCCACGATCCGCGCGTCGCTGCGCGATACCGAGGAGACGCTGTTAATCGCCGTCGCCCTGGTGATCGGGGTGGTGTTTATTTTCCTGCGCAACCTGCAGGCGGTCATTATTCCGGCCCTGGCCTTGCCGGTTTCGATTATCGGCACCTGCGCGGTGATGTACCTGTTAGGTTACAGCCTGGATAATCTGTCGTTGATGGCGTTGATTATCTGTACCGGTTTTGTGGTGGATGACGCCATTGTGGTGCTGGAGAATATTACCCGTTATATCGAACAGGGTATGGGACCGCTACGGGCGGCAATCAAAGGCGCACAGGAGGTGAGTTTCACCGTATTGGCGATGACGTTGTCGCTGGTGGCGGTGTTTATTCCCATTCTGCTGATGGGCAGCATTGTCGGCCGGCTGTTTCGCGAGTTCGCCGTCACGCTGACGGTCTCGTTGTTGATTTCCATGCTGGTGTCGCTAAGCCTGACGCCGATGCTATGTTCACGGTTGTTGAAACGCAAACCGCCGGTTACCCGAAAACCGTCCCGGATCAACGCGCTGATTGAGCGCGGGCTGGCCGGTCTGTTGGCGGGTTATGCGGTTGCTCTGGCCTGGGTACTGCGCCACCAGCGGCTTACGCTGTTCAGTCTGTTGTTAACCGTGGCGCTGAATATTTTTCTCTATACGGTGGTGGAAAAAGGCTTTTTTCCCAATCAGGATACCGGACTGTTAATGGGGATGCTGCGCGCCGATCAAAATGTCTCCTTCCAGGCGATGAAACCTAAAGTAGAGGCCTTTTCAAAACTGATACAACAAGATCCAGCGGTAGACGGCGTACTGTCTTCCATGGGCAGCGGCGGGTTTGGTTCACGCAATACCGCTAACTTTTTTGTCCATCTGAAGGATTTTTCTCAACGTGACGCCAACGCCGCGCAGGTCGCCAACCGGCTGACCGTCAAGGGGTTTAATCAACCCGGCGTACAGCTGTTTTTGATGCCGGCGCAAGATCTGCACATTGGTGGACGCAGCGCCAACGCCCTGTATCAATATAGCCTGCAGGCCGATGATTTAAACACCCTGCGGGTGTGGACGCCGAAGGTCAAAGCGGCGCTGGAAAACATCCCCGAATTAACCGGCGTGGATTCCGATGCCCAGACCGGCGGTCAGGAAATCATGCTCACGATCGACCGCGATAAAGCGACCCGACTGGGCGTCGATGTCAAAATGCTCGACACGCTGCTAAACAACGCCTTTAGCCAGCGGCAGATCGCCACGCGCTATAAAAC
The DNA here is from genome assembly GCF_035013185.1 of Acerihabitans sp. TG2. Taxonomy (NCBI): domain Bacteria; kingdom Pseudomonadati; phylum Pseudomonadota; class Gammaproteobacteria; order Enterobacterales; family Pectobacteriaceae; genus Acerihabitans; species Acerihabitans sp. TG2. The sequence goes on along the minus strand of NZ_JAYGJO010000003.1, from coordinate 45,344 downwards.
CCTTAATCAATACCATGTGGTGATGACCTTAACGGGTGATTTTACCCGCGATCCGGCCATTCTTAATGACTTGCGGGTGGTTAACGATGAAGGTAAACAAATCCCCATTGCCGCCTTCGCCCGTTTTAGCGGCGCCAACGCCGCCCTTTCGGTGGCGCATCAGGGCCAATCCGCCACCAGCACCGTGGCGTTTAACCTGGCGGATGGGGTGTCCCTTGAACAGGCACAGCGGTTGATCAAAACCGCGATGGCGCGCATCGGCCTACCGAGCACCATCCAGGCCGGTTTCCAGGGCACCGCCAAGGCGTTCACCTCGCTGACCGCCAGCATGCCGTGGTTGATACTCGCGGCGCTGGCGGCGGTCTATATTGTATTGGGGATGCTGTATGAAAGTTATATCCATCCCTTGACCATACTGTCCACCTTGCCCTCCGCTGGGTTGGGTGCATTGCTGCTGTTGATTATGACCCATACCCAGTTAACGGTTATCGCCCTGATCGGCATCTTGCTGCTGATCGGCATCGTCAAGAAAAACGCCATCATGATGATTGATTTCGCTCTGGCGGCAGAGCGCAAACAGGGGCTTAGCCCGGAGCAGGCCATTACCCAAGCCTGCTTGATGCGTTTTCGGCCGATTATGATGACCACCCTGGCGGCGTTTTTTGGCGCCCTGCCGCTGGCGCTCGGCAGCGGTGGCGACGCGGATTTGCGCAGCCCACTGGGGATGTCTATTGCCGGTGGCCTGGCGTTGAGTCAGTTGCTGACGCTGTTTACCACCCCGGTGGTGTATCTCTATCTTGATCGCCTAAGCCGTTCTGGCCGGCGCGTTTGGCGACATTACGCCAAATCCGTCACCTAAGGCGTTGATAGGTGAGGATGCCTGATAACGTTTAAAACCGCTGATCATTATTATGCCTACTTTAACTTTTTAACCTTGATAACGGCACTCACCACATGACAACACGATGCAGATATGGCGCCCTTAAACCGCTCCCATTGCTATTGGCCTTGCTGGTTGCCGGCTGCATGGTGGGTCCGGATTACCGGCGACCATCAATGACGGTACCGGCCCAGTTCAAGCAGGCAAAAGGTTGGACGCGAGCCACACCACAAGATCAGCTCAGTAAGGGCGAATGGTGGCGGGTATATAACGATCCCACCCTCTCATCCCTACTCAGCCAGGTGAAAATATCCAACCAGAATGTCGCCCAATATGATGCGCTTTACCGACAGGCGCGGGCGCTGACCTCAGGCTCACGTGCCAAACTTTATCCAAGCGTCACCGGGAGCGCGGACACCACCCGCAACGGCTCGGCCGGTAGTGTGGATAATACCCACAAGGCCGAAGTCAGCGCCAGTTGGGAATTGGATGTGTGGGGAAAACTGCGGCGCACCGTCGAGGAGAACCAAGCCAGCGCCCAGGCCAGCGCAGCTGAATTGGCAAATATAACCCTGAGCGCCCAGTCGGATCTGGCGCAGGATTATTTTCAGTTACGGATCATGGATCAGCAAATTGACTTGTATCAGCAAAGCGTTGAGGCTTATCAACGTTATCTGAAGGTCATCGACAATAAATATCGGGCCGGCAGTGAATCGCGCGCGACACTGGCCCAGGCGCAAACCCAGCTGGAAAGCGCTCGGGCCTCCGCGCTTGATTTACAATGGCAGCGAGCTCAGTTGGAACATGCCATCGCGGTGCTGATGGGTAAGTCGCCGGCACAATTCAGCCTTCCCGCCACCCCGCTGGTCGCCACCTTACCGATGATTCCCACAACACTGCCCGCGCAATTATTACAACGTCGCCCCGATATTGCCTATGCCGAACGCAACGTGGCGTCCGCGAATGCCGCCATTGGCGTGGCCGAGGCGGCGTATTATCCCGATCTGACGTTAAGCGCCAGCGGTGGATTCGAGAGTTCGGTGCTGCATAACCTGATCTCACTGCCTAACCGGGTATGGTCACTCGGGCCAGAACTGAGCGGTACATTATTGGACTTTGGCGCCACCAAGGCCAGCGTTGAACAGGCGCGCGCCAGTTATGACGCCAGCGTGGCCAGTTATCGTCAGAGTGTGCTGTCGGCGTTTCAGGAGGTGGAAAACTATTTGGTGGAGCTAACAACCCTGGAGACGGAGATTGCTGCTCGGCAGCGCGCCGCACAGTCCGCACAAGAGTCGGCCCGGGTCACCTATAATCAGTATCAGGCCGGCATGATCGACTACCTGGACGTGGCCACGACCGAAAATACCAGCCTAACGCAGCAACAAAACCTGTTGTCGCTACGCAGTACCCAATGGACCACCAGCGTTCAGCTGATTGCCGCGCTGGGCGGTGGTTGGCATGATGAGAGCCGCTAACCCCACCGCGCCATGGGACCTGACGCCCATGACGTCAAATATCAGCCGGCGCCGTGACCCTCTTGGTTACGCCCATACGCACCAACGCCGGCCACAGGGCCATCAGCGTGGTGACGATGCCATCAAGCTCTTCATGGGTCGCGCCATCGTGCGCCTGAACCGACATACCCTGTTGGATACAGGTCAGGTATTTCGCCAAGGCGACAATATCGATTTGCGCCGGTAACTCCCCGGATTGCTGACGAGCGCGTAAAAAGTCGGTCAGCATATTCTCTTGGAAATGGTGACGGGCACGCAAGCATTTGGCCACGTCGTCGGACGATGACGACAGTGCGGCGGACGTGCAAATGATAAAGCAGCCCGACGGCAGGTTTTTATCGGTATACATCGCCGCCGTGTCACGCATGAAATCTTCGGTGGCCTGGGCCGTGCTACGGTGGGGATTGGCCAACAACGCCCGGCCACGATCGGCGAACTTGGCCATGTAACGCTCGGCCACCGCTCGGAACAATCCTTCTTTATTGCCGAATTCGGCATACAATGTTGGCGCTTTTGCGCCAGTAGCCTCAACCAGATCGGTGAGGGATGTCGCATCATAACCATGACGCCAGAACACATCCAATGCCTTATCCAGCGCATCTTCACGGTCAAATTGTTTCGGACGTCCGCGTCCCTTCCTGGTTGACGCAACGTGATCGGTATTCATATAACCTCTCTTATCGCATTAATGTCATGCCTGTTATCCATCAGGCCGCAGGTGTGTTGCGAGTACACCAGCCTCTTAAAAACCAATGGGTATAAAAAAAGCAATTTTTATACGCTACGTTCTTCGTATATAATTAACGATCATTATAAAAATTACAAGCGTATTCCGTCACATTTTCAAAAGAATAAAAACCGATGCATTTCACTGCGGTGTAGCACGACGAATCTCGGTGAGGCCAATGAGAACCTGATGCTCGCCATTAACCGCTGCTGCCCTGAGTGTGTTTTCACTGGCGGTTTTGCCGCTAAACGGGTGTGCGCCAGTCTGGTGCGGGTACCGGGAATCCATCTTCAGATGGGTGGCCGGATCATTAAATAATTAATGATCGTTAATAATAACCTTGACCCGGCACACCGACTGAACTAACATTAAGTTATCGAATGTTAATAAATTTATGTCGTTAACGACATCACAACGACAAAAGCTGGAGAAACAGCATGAAAAAATTGAATATTGTTGTTGCTGGCATGGCACTGGCACTGTTGTGTGCCAATAGCATGGCCGCCACTCACCCTGTTGACGATCAAGCGATGGTCATCGGCGCTGCAGCGGTCGGGAACCCATCACTGGTGTGGGTAAATAGCCATTGGGAAAAGCTGTCTATCGACCATAGCCACCGCTACCCAATGACCTCGGTCTCCGGCCAAACGGATATACGCAGTACGTCCGCAGTTTATGAGTAAGGCTGATCGCGTGTTATCAGGTTGAGTTATTCCCCACCTTATTCAAAAAAACCATGACAAATACTCTTGTCTGCGTACAATGAACACATCGAAGAATAATCTTAATTATTGTATTATTAAAAAATAAAATAATGATATATTAAGCTAATTCTTATTTTATTTATCCAGGCATGCTCTTCTTTTTCTCCACATCCGCCATTTACCTTTCAACGTTTCAAATAGAAACATCTATACCGAATATCCTTACGGTTAAACTGATTGACCTCGCGTCTAAATAAGCAAATGATTTAGTGGTGAAGCATTTCTTAATATATGGAGTACGACAATGCGTCGTTTTATGGCATTTATTGGAATTATTGTTCTTAGCGCCGCGTTGAGCGGTTGTCTGTTTCCACCGCCTCGGGGTGGCGGCGGCGGCGGCGGTGGGCCCGGCGGTGGTGGTCATCATCAAAGCCACGGCTGGTAATAATAATCCATAACGAATCGATTGGAGAGCTGCACATTAACTGCCAGGTAGGTTCTGACATTTGATTGTGCCGCTTTTTTTATTGCCTGTCATTGCCGCTGGCCTGGCAAGTAGAATTACCGGCCGACCGTTGTTTGTCACTATGCTGTTTTTTTTCACTCGAGGTCTTGCTCCGACTTTCCAGCCAAAGATAAAGCACGATCGCCAGCAGCAACGGCGCAATAAAGTAAATTGCGCGGTAGGCCAATAGCGCGGCGAGAATCGTCCCATGGGATATCTGCTCGTTGCCCAGCATGGCGACAAATACCCCTTCCAATACCCCGAGCCCCGCTGGAATATGGACAATCACCCCGGCGATACTGCTCACCAGCAACACGCCAAGCACCAAGAGGAAATCCACGCGGTAGTTCAGTAGGATAAAGATGATGGCGGCCATCGCCAGCCAGTTCGTGCAAGAGGCAATCAGCTGCGCGACGGCCATGGGTAAGGAAGGTAATACTAGCCTTTGCCGTTTGACAACAACATGCCGGCGTTTGGCAAACGCGCATAACCACAGGTAGGCGGCAATACACAGCAGCAGGCCGACGCCGATGACCCGTAGCACCAGTTGCCCGATGCCCCAGGCTACCGGCAGCCTGAGCACGCCAAACGCACACACCACGCCGGCGAGCAAAATATAGCCCAGCCAGTTGGTGGCAAGACTAAGGCTGAATATGCGAGTGATGGCGCCATTGGACAGGCCCAGGCGTGAGTAAAGCCGATAGCGCATGCCGATACCACCGACCCACGCACTCAACGTGAGGGTGAAGGCATAACAGATAAAAGAGACCAATAGCACCTGCTTTTTTGCCAATTGATGACGGCAATAGGCTCGACCGATCAGATCGTAGATGCCATACAGCAAATAGCTCAATACCGCCAATGCCACCACCAGCAGGATGGTATTGCGTTGATAGTGTTTAACGGCCTGTGCCACATCACCCCAATCGACCTTGCTGGCATAAACCACCAGCAAGATCACCACCCCGAGAAAAAACAGCACGGTCAGTGCCGGTTTAACCCTCGGCCAAAACCGCGCGACGTTGCTTGTAGCCGGGTTAGCCGGACTGTGGTGACGCGGGATCATGGTTTGGCTTCCCGCTTTTCAGTTTTCACCCGGTCCTGAGTTTCCAATTCTGGCTGGGACGGCGACATCACTAAGGATAACCTGGGCGTGTGGGCAGGTAACCAGCCGATCCAGGCCGGAAAATGGCGCAAAAAATGGAATACCACCACGCTTTTGGCTAAATGCCAGTAGGTGCGTTTAGGTACCCGGCTTTGGTCAATCAACTGGGAATCATTGGCGATCAGACCTAAAAGATTGTCCCGTAACTGGCCGGTAAAGGTTCGATCGTGGATCACCACATTGGCTTCGAGGTTCAATGCCAGGCTCAGCGGGTCAAGGTTGCTTGAACCAATGGTGGCCCAGTATTCATCCTTGACCGCCACCTTGCCATGCAGCGGGCGGCGCAGATACTCATAAATCTGCACGCCGGCCGGTACCAGATAATTATAAAGCATGCGCACGCCCACCTTGACGATGGCCATATCCGGTTCGCCTTGCACCACCAAGACGACGCGCACACCCCGCCGGGCGGCGCGGCGCATTTCCTTGAGCAGCCGATAACCTGGGAAAAAGTAGGCGTTGGCGATGATCACCTCGCGTTTGGCGCTACGCAGCATATCAATATAAAGTTGTTCGATATCCGTACGGTGCTCATTGTTATCACGAAAAACAAACAGCGCCTGCGCATCACCGGACTGCTTATTCTGCGCCAGCAATCGGTAGCGCTTTCGCCACCAGCTACGATGCAGGTCTTGCTGATTAAGTGCCTGCAAGGTGAAACGATGGATATCCGCCACTACCGGCCCTTCTAACTCAACCGCATAGTCCTGTTTGGCCTCTGGCCCATAATCGCTTAGTTGTTCAGCGGAAAAATTAATGCCGCCGATGAACGCGATACGCCCGTCTACCACCACGATTTTGCGATGCAGCCGGCGAAATAAATTGGTCCGCATGCCCATAAACGCCGGGCGAGGATCATAATAGCGAAAACGTACCCCGGCATTGGCCAGGGCACGGATAAAATCCGTGGACAGTTCTGCCGAGCCGTAACCATCCACCAGCATCTCTACGCGCACCCCGCGCCGCGCCGCCGCGATCAGATGCTGCTGCAACGCGATACCCACTTTGTCCTCGAACAGGATAAAGGTTTCCAGCAGCACCTCCGTGGTCGCCTGGGTAATGCGTTTAAACAGTGCGGGGAAAAAATTTTCGCCATTTTCCAGCAACGTGATGCGATTCCCGTCCCGCCATTCCATACTCATAAGTGGATCTCCACGGCCAGTGGCGAATGATCGGACAAATGGGCCCAGGACTGATGATCCAGTAAGGTCGGCTGACTGATGCGGGCATTTTTGACATAAATTCGATCGAGACACAGCACAGGAAAACACGCGGGGAAACTGCGGGCCGGCCGGCCATGAGCCTGGGTAAACACTTCCACCAGGCCGGCTTCACGGCTGAGTATTTGGTTGGCACGTTGGTGCCAGTCGTTAAAATCCCCGGCCACCACCAGCGGTGCATCCGCGGGCAGCGTGGCGACAAACTGACTGATGCGCAATAACTGCTCCCGGCGATGTTTTTCCTTAAGTCCGAGGTGCACGCAAATCATATGCAGTTGCACATTACGCCCTGGCACCTGCAACACGCAGTGCAGTATGCCGCGCTTCTCGGTGCCATCGATAGAGACATCCAGATTGTCATGGCAAACAATGGGAAACTTGGACAATAACGCATTGCCATGATCACCCTCGGGATAGACCGCGTTGCGCCCGTAGGCGAAGTCGGTCCAAATGGTATCGGCGAGGTATTCGTATTGTGGCACCACCGGCCAGTTTTCAACGTGCTGCGAGTGTTTTTCATGCATGCCCAACACTTCCTGCAAAAACACGATATCCGGTGAAGCGGTGCGCACCGCCTGACGCAACTCCGGCAGGATAAAACGCCGATTAAAGGCGGCAAAACCCTTGTGGGTGTTGATGGTCAGCACCTTAAAAGAAAATTCCTGTTCTGCCGGTGTTATGCATGAAACATCCGTAGCGACGACATCAGACCGAAGCATGATAATAAACCCCTGGAAAAAAAGCCCAGCCCCGATCCCAGTACAATCTCAAGGAGGGCAAGTAAGACTTCGATAATAATAAGTATGGTTAGTATATTAGTTGCTGACAGTCCGGGGCGCCAATTGTGGTGGCTTATTCCGTGGGTTATAGGTTCCACTGCGCGACACAATTTATCGAATCATTGGTCTGGAAAAACAAGCTTATGGCCATGAGAACCTTCTGCTGGTCCGCGTCCGGGTAATGAAATGCCACATCCACAGATGTCATAAAACAGTCATTATTGTTACCTATAATTACAGGATGACAATTTTAGACATACAATTACATTCATCTGGCACAGGAGTTATCATTTATGTCTCATGGGGATTTTTACTTATACTTACGCGTCAACGCCATAACTGCCGCACTGTTGTTAACCAATCTACTGTTAATGCCCAGCGTATCCGCTGCAGATCTGGTGCGCGCCGCGCAAGGGGATATCACCCAGCCCGGCGGAGCCCGGCGCCTACAGACCGATCAGACCGAGATGCTCAAAGCCGCGCTGACTCACCAGACAGCGAAAAACGTGATATTACTGATTGGCGATGGTATGGGTGATTCGGAAATTACCGCTGCACGTAACTATGCCTTGGGCGCCGGCTCGTTTTTCCCAGGGATTGATGCGCTCCCTCTCACTGGCCAGTACACCCACTACTCGCTGGATAAAACCAGCCATAAACCCGACTATGTCACCGACTCGGCCGCGTCAGCCACCGCCTGGGCTACCGGGGTCAAGACCTACAATGGCGCACTGGGAGTGGATGTCTTCGGCCAAGATCATAAAACCATCCTGGAGTTAGCCAAAGCGGCAGGCAAGGCTACCGGCAATGTCTCAACCGCCGAAATTGAAGATGCCACTCCGGCGGCGTTAGTGGCCCACGTGTCCTCCCGCAAATGCTATGGCCCGGACGTCACCAGCAAAAATTGTAGCACCCAGGCACTGGAAAACCAGGGGCGCGGTTCTATCGCCGAACAGTTGCTTGATGCCCGTGCCGATGTGACGTTCGGCGGCGGCAGTAAAACCTTTGCCGAAACCGCCAAAGCCGGTAAGTGGCAAGGGCAGACCCTGCATGAACAAGCTCTGGCGCGCGGCTATCAATGGGTCAGCGATAGGGATGGGCTCAACGGCTTGACGCAGGCCACCCAGGAGCATCCGGTGCTGGGCCTGTTCGCTGAAGGTAATATGCCGGTTCGTTGGTTAGGTCCCAAAGCGACTTACCATGGCAATATCGACCAGCCGGCGGTGACCTGTACCGAAAATCCCAAACACACCACCAGCATGCCCACCCTGGCCGTCATGACGCAAAAAGCCATCGATCTGCTGAAAACCCATCCACAGGGATTTTTCTTGCAGGTGGAAGGCGCATCGATTGATAAACAAGATCACGCCGCCAACCCGTGCGGACAGTTCGGTGAAACGGTGGACCTGGATGAAGCGGTGCAAAAAGCGCTAGAGTTTGCCCGTGCCGATGGCAACACGTTGGTGATAGTGACCGCCGACCACGCCCATTCAAGTCAGATTATTGCAACCGATACCAAGGCCCCTGGTTTAACCCAGGCGCTGACCACCAAGGACGGCGCGGTAATGGCTATCAGCTATGGAAACTCCGAAGATGAATCCCAAGGCCATACCGGCACCCAACTGCGTATTGCCGCTTATGGTCCCCATGCGGGCAATGTGGTTGGACTGACCGATCAAACCGACCTGTTTTATACCATGCGCAACGCCATGGGAATCCAATAGCCGCGTTTCACCGGCCGGGGTTTAACCCGGCCATACCTTGCATTGAACGGTCTTTTTCTTTAGCCTACGCGATACCCTACGATCCGAGATCTCACGCATGTCCGAACCCAGCTTTCCCGCATTGAAAGAGATTTTTAATCACGCCCGTTTACAGCATATTGCGACGCAAATCACCGCCGTCCATGCAGACTTTGATCGTCAACGTTTTCTGGCCGCCTGCGGCGATGGGTTGGAGGGGTTATCGCTGATGGCGAGGCTGCGGCGGGTCACTGCCTGTCTGCATCAGGGTCTGCCGGCGGACTACCCGCAGGCGTTGGCCATTTTGCGACGACTGGCGCCTCGGCTCGATAATCGGTTCGTCACGTTGATATTACCGGAATATGTCGCGATGTATGGGCTGGATGATTTCGATTTATCGATGGACACCCTGCGGTTTTTTACCCCATTCGGTTCATCAGAGTTTGCGGTACGGCCCTTTTTACGCCAGGACCAGACGCGCGCAATTGCACTGATGTCGGCATGGGCCGGTGATGACAATGAGCACGTCAGACGGCTGGCCAGCGAAGGCAGCCGACCGCGATTGCCGTGGTCGTTTCGCCTGGAGGCCCTGTGTGCCGATCCGTCACCGATGGCGCCGATCCTCACGCAACTGCGTGAGGATCCCAGTCTGTACGTCCGCAAATCGGTAGCCAACCATCTCAATGATATTACCAAAGATCATCCAGACTGGGTGATGGATCTGCTGGCAAGCTGGCCGCTGGATCGCCCTTTTTGCGCCTGGATCGCCCGCCACGCTCTGCGCACCCTGATCAAACAGGGGGATCGCCGCGCGTTGGGGCTGATCGGCGCCGGGCACGTCGCCCAGGTCAGCGTCGGCGAACTGAGCATCACCCCAACGGACATTCAGCTCGGTGATAGCATCCGGCTGGCGTTCCGATTGAGCTCCACCGTCGCAGTGCCGCAACGGCTGGTGATTGACTACCGGGTGCATTATGTCAAAAAGTCCGGCGACACCTCGGCCAAGGTGTTTAAACTGAAAACCTTGACGCTGCCGGCCCAGGGAGTCATGGAGATCACCCGGACGCAAATTATCCGTAATTTCACCACCCGCATTCACTACCCCGGCCAGCATGCTGTGGACATTCTGATCAATGGCGAATGCCTGGCGCGTGGGGCATTTACCCTGCGCTAAAGCAGGCTTTTCGCCATATTCACGCCGGTGACCAAAAAACCGCATTTATCATATAACGCCTTGGCCTGGGGGTTATCGGCCGCCACGCGTAATCCCAGTTCACTCACCCCCCGGTCGCGCATAACCTTATCCAGCAAAAACAGAGCAGCGCTACCGTATCCCCGGCGTTGCCAGGGCGGCAGGATGCAAAAATCGTAGATAAAGGCTGAATCCGCTTTATATCCGATCCACAGATACCCCACCACCTGCTGGGTTTGCTGATCATGGTCGGTGTCGATGCAATACAAAGAATGGCCGGCGCTGGCCACCCCTTGTGGCAGATAACCTTCGATGCTGGCGGCAGCATTGATTCTCCCCTGCGCCATAGCGTAACCGTGGTTGGTGCTTAAATCTCGCGCGTACTCCTCGATAAACCAGTCACGATAGCCAGGGTATTGCGCTTGGGTCATGTTACTCAGTCTAACCATCGGCATGTTGCTCATTGTTTTGCCTTTACTGTCTGGGTAGAAAAACCAGCCAGGAGGCCGGTAGTCAATGATTAAGAAAAATGCAGCATGATGTTTTATTTTCTCATGGGAGCTTCATTCTTTCACCTGGTAATCACCCGCCAAATCAGCAATATAATTATCGACTAACAGTTCTACGGCATCGCTACGCGTCGTATTGGCAAAAATGGCGAGCTGATCAATTTTTCGCAACACCGACATCCGCAAAGAGAGTGACACGGCCTTCTTCTTTTCCTTATCCAATGAAACCCGACTCACGGCACCACCGGCTTTGAGATCAACGTAGGAACTCATCGTTTCATGCATGCGGCGTAAGGATTTTTTATCCAGTAAACCGGGGTCGACCAGCTGATACGTATGTGTCGCTTTACGGTATTTAATCTCGGCAGTGTAGGTGCTCCGCAGCTCTTTTAAAGCACGGGTCAATGTGGGCTCGGAACAGGCAAGCAGTGTGATGATTTTTTTTGCCGGCACCGGGAGCCCTGGCCCTAATAGGAGCGCCAGTCGGAAAATACGTGCTTGCCGTGTGCTGAGTCGCATGATGAGTGAGTGCCTAATGTCGTATAAATGGGCGCTATAGTCGGGAAAATGCCCATCCCGGCAGAGGGTTGAACGCCAGATCCCGCGGGTATACCTTCAGCGTTGGTGGGTTACTGTCACCAGCCGAACGCCATCCTGAACGGCATCTTGGGCGATGCCGTAAACCTGAGCCTGTTCCAGCACTCTTGCTGCCCAACGTCGATGAGTCGCCGGTTCGCACATGGCCCCTTGAGATTTAAATACCGCCTGACTGGAGTTCAGGATCCGTAATGCATCAGCATGATCGCTAGACGTCACCATCAGTGCCCGTTCAATTTTAGCAATCTGGTTAGGATGGATGGCGGTTTTTCCCACCAGTCCGTGGGCCATATCAAGCGCCAACTCACGTTCCATCACGTTATGATCGTCAATGTGCTCGCACACCGGCGAGGTCAAAGCGAAGTCACGGGAACCAAAAACGGCGACCAGCATCTTAATCACGTATCCCATCGGGCTGTCATACAGCGTGAGATTACGCGGGCGACGCAGCGAGATGACATTCATCAGATCATTGCCGCCTATGCGCAGGGCTATAATGCGGTCATGACAGGCATGATCGACCAATGCCATTGCCAGTTCCCGCATTTTCATCACATCAAAGACATCTTCGGTTTCCAGTGTAGGCATCATGCACAGGTGGGTGTGCTTGACGATATCCCACCATACCGGCAGCGCGGCCAGTGTAAATTTTGGCAATACCAGTCCGTCGATTGGCGTCAGATCTTCTGTCTCAGTTAGACATTTCCCCATGGCTGCATGGCGTGGGCGGATAAATACCAGTGGCCACTCGGCGCCATGCCCAGCGGTTTTGGCCGTCCCCAGCACCGTCAGCACCTGCTTGAGATTTTGTCGCGCCACAGGAACATCTGCCTCGCTCACCGCATCCTCAAGACAGATGACAATAGAACGTAGCCCCTCAATGCGGTTGTTCAGCACGCTGTTGGCAATATCGGTACGGGTTGCCGGCATGTAGAGCGTGGCACCCAGTCGGTATGGCGATAGTCTTTTTGTCATCAGTGAACCTTTTTAATAATGGTGACGGCACGATACTGCCCGATACGCTCACCGACCTCAGTGATGGGGATGTTTTTTTCGCCGGCCAGATACACCAGCAAGGCCACGTCCGGATCGTTCACGCAACGGACCAGGACGTGTTCCGGGACCCGGCGTAATACCGCGCGGGTAGCCTCGGCAATGCCGGGTTTAATCCGGTTAATACTGGCAATATCATACTGTGCGGCCAATGACGAAATGACCCGTTCACTTTGGGTTTTCAGGTGCACAACATCCTCAGGGATCCACTGGCTGGCCGGTATGGCATCGACATCAAGCGCATTGCGGCAATCAGCGACGGCATCGACCAACTGGCGGCTGCATTCAAACCGGGTGAGATGATCGCATATCACACAACCGTGCAGCCCCACTGAAGACCAGATTGAACGCGAAATAAGCCCGGAAACCGGGGCACCCATGATGCCAAAAGGGATAAGCCAGTCGTCGTCACTGGCGGCTAACCAGGAAACACCACAGGGGTCGGCCAGTACCACCAGACGCGGGTCTTTGGGATAGCCCGGACGGCAGGCCAGAGAACGTCGAAGTTCATTGGTGATGGCCCCTTTGCCGGTCCAGCCATCCACAAACACCACACCATCGACCCCATGCTGCGCTTCAATCCAGTCCATTGCCGTGGCGTCAATGCCGCGATCGCGGATGATACTCACGCCGTAGTGATATGACGACTTTCCCATCGCCCGCAGGGTTTGATGCAACATAACGCCCAGCGGAACGCCTGCACGGACCAGGCTGACCAATACAATCGGGGCGCTGCCAAAGCGATCGGCCAGCGCTTTCGCCAGCATCAAGACGTCTTTGGCCAGACGGGCGGCCCCTTGATCCAGCGCCCGGGCATAGAGATCCAGATGCCAGTCTGTTGGCTCCGGCTCCTGACTCAGCATCTCGGAATAATGTTTCGCGCCGGACTGGATCAACTGCTCTTTTTTGTCGACCGGCGTCATTTCCATTTTTATCGGTTTGAGCAGGAACTGAATGTCATCAGGGAGATATGAACCGGAAAAAGGGGGAAATGCCTGCATATTAGTGCTCTCCGAAAATACGGTGGCTGATCTGCTCAGCAAACTGGCTGTGTTGCGGCATGCCAAACCAGTGGCATAGCTTCATAAAACTGTGGTCGCTCAGGCTGTCTCCCAGCCCAATCACCGGGAACACGCCACGTTGCGTCCGCAGCTTTTGCAGCAGGTACTGCGTGGCGAGGCCCTTTTCAACCGGTTTGGGTAGCCATGCGATGTTGTTGCCGTTACGGTGAAGGTAAAAACCTTGCGTTGAGAACGTGGTTTCGATTTCATCACCGATCGCATACAGTTCAGCCAGCCGGGTGCTGTCGGTGTGCTTCATCACCAGATACACCGGCGTATCGCCATACTCATAATTGATACGTGCCCAAGCGTTGATACCACGTCGTGCCATGAGCGCGGTAATCTCCCGCTGCATCGTGAGAAGCCGCTCGCGATATGCCGCCAGGCTGTCGAGCATATGAGCCTGCCATTCTTGATCTGGTTGCCCTTTCGGCGTCAAGATCACCGCGCCGTGGGTGGCAATCATCCATGAGTGAAACGCAATGGTGACGCGGCTGATTTCTTCCGTGCCCCGAGCTGTCACCGGGATAAAGTCCGTGTGCTCAAGCAGCCAGTCCACCAGCATGGACTGCTCTTCGGTCATAAAGCTGCGCGCGGTCATGGCGCGGTCTAGAGCACCCGGCCGAAATGGTGCAAGTGCCAACTCATCGGTCATTTTTCGGCGCGTCTGAAACAGGGTATCGTCGAGGTCAGAAAAAACGACGGGTTTATTCATAAACCACGACATCTACGCGAGGTGCAACGCGTTTGAGGGCATCAAGCAGTAATGGATCAACACTGGCGGCAGGCGTTTCGACGCACAGCAAAATACGGTCAAATTGTTGATGTGCCACATTGTAGACAAAGTTAGGGATACCCAATCCGTAGTTGTCGGTGAACACAATCGCCGATTCAATGGCATAACCGATAGAGATCGGTGAGCGGGTGGTGCTGCTGAATTTAACCACTGCCCCCCGCTGTTCGAGACGTTCTGCCAGTAATAACGGTTCCCAGACAAATTCTCCGGAACCCAGCACCAACACTTTTTCTCCGGCGGATACCGTAATTTTTGTCCCCAGATCGCGTGCCGAAATGGACATACCAAGGCGTCCCCAACTTTGCTTGCCGGTGATCGCGACACTGCCGTGGGTCGTCACGTTGACGTTCGGCATGATGGGAACCAACGCGTCGGGTTTCTTTTCCCAATGCCAATCACCCTGAACCAGTGACACCGGCGTCACCGGTAGCGGGCACTGGTCGTTAATGGCGTTGCCGCTCCAGTCGGTGAGCGTCACGGTGACCACTTGTTCAACCTGTGACAGACCCGCGTCAGCATGCAGTGCTGCCAGTAGGTTGATGAAGGTATTGCCGGTAGTGGCCTCATCATCAATCAACACCAGGCTGCGGGCATTAAGCACACGCGCCCGCAGGATGGGATCGGCGGGCTGGTAAAGCAGGTGATCCGTTGCGTGGCTGTGGTTTTCTTTAAACTCGCACAGCAGATCGCCGTCAATAGGGTGACGCGTTGAGGTCAGATAAACCGAGTCGGTAAAAAAACGTAATGCTTCGTCAAAGACACCGGCACCAAGCCCCACGGCAGTTTCAGCCATGCCGATAAACAACACGGGTTGCGGTAAATCGGCGGGGATTTGCAGCGCCAGTTGCCGGTAGGCGGAACGCATAACGGAAGGGGCAATCGGGATATGCCGGCCCAGCACTTTGCTGACGAACAAAAATGCTCGCTTAGGGTTGCGGCGTTCAGCAATATCAAACAAAGCATCCAGAGAAGAGCTACCGCCGGTCGGGGTCACGGTCAGCGTGCCGCCTGACAATTCTTTGCGATAGACAGGGTGTTGATTAAGCATGCTCATGCGCTCCCTTTACTTAACGATAAGTTGTCGAGTGTCGTGTTGTAGAGGATGACATCGGTCATGGTGCGGACCGCAGCGGGAGAGAAGTTCTCCGTTGCGTAGCTGATGGCATCAGTTTCGCTCATCAAACCAAGCTTACGCATGGCAAACAGACCGGGCAAGTTGACGCCGCTGTGGCGGGTATAACCGATGCCGCCAGAGGGGCGCAGGTTGATTTCAAGCAGCACCGGCACGGCATCATGGTTATTACGGGTCTGAACATTCACCAGACCGTCGGCCTGCATGATTTCAGCGCACACCTTGGCCAGTTCATAGGCGGGGCCTGACTGTTCGAGATACTGCAAGACACCCTCTTTACGACGGGCAACCGCAGCAATGACCTTGCCTTGTTCGACCAGCATATCGACTGAGTATTCTGGACCGGGTAGGTAGGGCATGAGCACCAACGGTTCAATGGTTTCCTGCTGTTCGAGCGCATGCAGGTACATCTCAGGATGCACTTTGCGGTTTTCTGGGTGCGTAAACGCGGCCATGCGACTGACGCTGTCATCAAAGCGCCAAAATCCTATGCCATAAATACCCGTGACCGGTTTCACGCAAAGTAATTTTTTTTCTGCTGTCGATTGTGCGTTATGGACGATCTGGGCGCGTAATTCATCCGCGCTCTCGATGCGCATAGACGGTACGGCCGGCTGGCCATGCTCTCGCATCTTATTGGCAAACTCGACTTTATCGTCAGCCAGCTCAAATATGGCGCTACTGGTGGCACCTGTAGTCAGTGATACCCCGAAGGATTCGATTTCCTGACGGTGTAATTCGAACCACTTGCCGTTACGACCGGTATGAATGGCCTTCACGCCATACTGTGCCACTGTGGCGGCAATAAAGGGCAGACGCTGTTCATCGTCCGGCGGCTCAATCAGGGCAATATCAGCCAGAGAAAGTATTTCATTTCTATTATGACGATGAGAGGCAATAACGGTGACGGCTTTATTGGTGTTTTTTAAAAAATCTTTAATGCCCAAGATAATATCGCGCTGTGACGATAAACCTTCCATCAACCAAATTATATGACTCATCGGCTTTCGTTTTCCCAGAAATAGAGGAGGAGCGCGCTCAGGTTCAGAGTCTAAGTAGGCATTATGCACATGTCAATCATAATATGATTAATATGTGTATTTGAATAATTTCAGTTCCATTCTTAAATATTATGAAAAAGTATCGTCAAAATACGTAAAGATTAATATAGCATTTATAAAAAAATCATATAGTTATGCGTACATCTTGTGATCGGTACTAAATTTTAGGTTGTACAACTACTTCGTCATGATATGATTTTCAAGCACATTTATTTTTGATTAAAAAAATAATGCTCTAACCTATCTCTGAAGGAATAAATAATGGTTTCATTAAATAAAAACCAAACTGTTTCACTCAATAAAGAAACATCTTCATTAAATCAACTTCAATTCGGGCTGGGTTGGGATCCGCTAAAAAAGAAAAAAGGCTTTTTGAGCAGTCTTTTAGGTGGTGGCAGTGATTCTATAGATTTAGATGCAGGATGCGTTTTATTAGACCAATCAGGTAACACCATCGATACTATTTGGTTTCGTAAGCTGAAATCAAGCTGTGGCTCGGTCGTGCATCAAGGCGATAATCTGACTGGCGAAGGTGATGGTGATGATGAAGTGATCACCGTCGACCTGACGCGTCTTCCCTTGCCGGTTGAATACCTCGCGTTTACCGTGAACAGCTTCCGTGGCCAGACCTTTAATGAAGTGGATAATGCGTTCTGCCGCGTTGTCGACCAGTCGGGTAAGGAACTGGCCCGTTTTCAGCTCACTGAACAGGGTTCGCATACGGGTATCATCATTGCGTCTTTATCCCGCAGTAACGGTAACTGGGATTTCACTGCACACGGTAAGGCGTCAACCGGCCGAACCATTGATGATATGCATTCCGACATTGTTGCCACGGTGGTGCGATAATGACGATGACGCCGGGGGGCAATGCCCCGATTCCTTCAGACGTGCTGATGGTGCGTGTTCTTTCTGGCGTCTCGGTCGACGCCGCGTCGTTTCGTCTTTATGCCTCAGGTAAAGTGCAAAGCGACCCTGATATGGTGTTTTACGGACAGCCCGTCAATGACGATGCCTCGGTAAAACTGGCCGGGGCGGGTACCGATACTGCTTTTACCGTCGATATCAACCGTCTGCATCCCGACGTTCAGAAGCTGGCTTTTACGGCAACCTGCGATGGCAACACCACCTTGTCGGGTCTGAAACGTCTTGCTATTCAGGTTGAACATAAGGGCGCGGTACTACTGACCGGAGAGGTTGATGTCGCCGGCCGTCAGGAGGCAGCGCTGATTCTCGGTGAGATTTACCGACGCAATGCTGAGTGGAAGTTTCGTTTTATCGCGCAAGGCTTCAACGGCGGGTTGAAACCGCTCGCCGAGCATTTTGGTGTGGATATTTCAGATTCCCCCGCGTCGGCACCTGCAGCAACACCGACCCCTGAGCCAGCAAAGGTCAGTTTGAGCAAAGTGTCCCTGACCAAAGAAAAACCCTCTATTAGCCTCGCTAAACGGGACAGTTTTGGGGAAATCAAAATCAACCTCAATTGGAACCAGGGCACCGGTTCTTCAGGGGGTATGTTCGGTGGCATGTTCAACAAGTCAAAGGGTATCGACCTCGACTTAGGCGCGTTTGTTGAACTTCAGGACGGCAGCAAAGGCGTTATTCAAGCATTGGGAAAGACCTTTGGCCGACTCGACGCCGCGCCGTTTATCCAGTTACAGGGCGATGACCGTACCGGCCAGGTCAGCGACGGTGAATGGCTGCATATCAACGGCCGTGAATGGAAAAAAATACGTCAGGTGTTGATCTACGCCTTCATCTACGAGGGTGTGGCAAGCTGGGATAAAACGGATGGCGTGGTCACCCTGCATATCCCTGATCAAGCCCCCATAGAAACGCGCTTAACTGAAGGGTCTAACCGCCACAATATGTGTGCAATCGCCCGCCTGGTGAACGAAAACGGAACCATCAAAGTTGAACGAATCAACCAGTTCTTCAATGGTCACAAGGAGATGGATAAATCGCTAGGTTGGGGTTTTCGTTGGTCAGCTGGCTCCAAATAATTTCAATACTCTGAGGGTTAAAAAAATGAGTTTCTTCGACAAAGTGAAAGGCGCGTTTAATGCCGGTCGTGATGAGCTGACTAATCAGGTTAGCCGCTTCAAAAACAAAAAGTTCATGCAAGGAACCGTGGCCGTGTGTGCCCGTATCGCCATCGCCAGCAATGGGGTAAGCAGTGAAGAAAAGCAGAAGATGATTGGCTTTCTTCAGGCATCTCCTGAGTTAAAAGTCTTCGAGACCAAAGAAGTCATCGAGTTCTTTAACCAGTTGGTGACCAGCTTCAGCTTCGACTATGAAATCGGTAAAGGCGAAACCATGAAATATATCCTGGCGTTGAAAGATCAGCCGGGTGCGGCACAACTGGCGGTACGTGTCGGGATCGCTGTGGCGAAAAGTGATGGTGACTTTGATCAGGATGAGCAGGCTGCGGTACGCGAAATTGCTTTAGCGCTGGGCTTTACCCCGGCGGAATTCGGTCTTTAATTTCAACAGCTTGACTTAAGGGCTATTTATGGTGTCCACGCATATTGGTTTCCCGGCTGAAACCGTCACAGTTTTTATTATTCTGGCTGTCGGGGCCATTTGTCTCGACCTGTTCATGCACCGTAGTGACCAGCCGATTTCATTAAAAAATGCCGCCCTGTGGACGGTGTTCTGGATCGCCATATCGATGGTGTTTGCCGGTTTCCTCTACATTCATCACGGTGCAGAAGTTGCCAGCCTGTTTATTACCGGTTATGCGCTGGAGAAAGTCCTGTCGATTGATAATCTTTTTGTCATGATGGCTATTTTCTCGTGGTTTGCGGTACCGGATAACTACCGTCACCGGGTGCTGTACTGGGGAGTGATTGGTGCCGTCATATTCCGTGGCATCTTCGTTGCTATCGGTGCCAGCCTGCTGACATTAGGGCCATGGGTCGATATCGTCTTTGCCCTGGTGGTGGGATGGACGGCGGTGATGATGCTTAAAAGCGGCGGCGATGATGACGCGATCGAAGATTACTCCCAGCATATTGCGTATCGTCTGGTAAAGCGTTTCTTCCCCATCTGGCCGAAATTACGGGGTCACTCGTTTATGTTAAGCCAGAAGGAAGTGAATACCGAGTTGGCGAAACCTGAAAACAAAGACATCCATGTGGGACGTAAGGGTAAAGTCGCGATGTATGCGACCCCTCTCCTGCTGTGTTTGGCGGTCATTGAACTGTCCGACGTGATGTTTGCCTTTGACTCTGTTCCAGCGGTTATCGCCGTGAGCCGTGAACCGCTGATCGTATACAGCGCCATGATGTTCGCCATCCTTGGCCTGCGTACCATGTACTTTGTTCTCGAAGCGCTGAAGCAATATCTTGCTCACCTTGAGAAGGCAGTTATCGTGCTGCTGTTCTTCATCGCAGTGAAACTCGGCCTGAATGCGACCGATCACCTGTGGCATCACGGTTACGAGATTTCGGCCATGGCGAGTCTCTTCGTTGTTCTCGGTGTGTTGGCGGTGGGTGTCATTGTCAGCATACTGTTCCCTGGAAAACCTGATGCTGAGGAGGGTAAGGAAAGCTAAGTTTCCGTTACCTTCACGTTGACTATTAACATTAACCATTGAGGATAGAACTATGGGTGTTTCTCTTTCTAAAGGCGGCAATGTTTCTTTAAGCAAAGAAGCTCCAAACATGAAAAATATGCTGGTCGGTCTGGGTTGGGATGCTCGCTCAACCGACGGTCAGGATTTTGACCTTGATGCGTCAGCATTCCTGCTCAACAGCAACGGTAAAGTTCGCAGTGATGCCGACTTCATTTTCTACAACAACCTGAAATCAGCGGACGGTTCCGTCCTGCATACCGGTGACAACCGCACCGGCGAAGGCGAAGGCGATGATGAAGCGTTGAAAATCAAACTCGATCAAATCCCGTCTGACGTGGATAAAATCGTCTTCGTGGTCACCATCCATGACGCGGTAGCCCGTCACCAGAGCTTCGGTCAGGTATCCGGCGCCTTCATTCGCTTAGCAAATGATGATAGCCACCAGGAAGTGGCTCGCTACGACCTGTCGGAAGACGCCTCAACGGAAACCGCGATGGCGTTTGGTGAATTGTATCGCCATAACACCGAATGGAAATTCCGTGCAGTCGGTCAGGGTTATGCCGGTGGATTGAACTCGGTGTGCGCACAGTACGGCATCAACGCGTCTTAATCGCAGTAAAAAGACGTTTCCGTCATCCAGCAGGCAGCATTTCGCTGCCTGCTTTTATTAATGTGACGAATAACAAAGCGTTTTAAATGGGGGGCATTTTCTTGCTTTTCACCCTATGGAAAGGCCGCCAGTAAGGTTCCTGAGCAGCAGCCAGCATTTCATAGTCGCCGCGCGTGTCACCCCACGCCCGCAGATGGTATGAAGACAACGGGCCGTAGACTGCCTGCAGCCTTTCGACCTTCTGGGCACAGCGGCAGTTCTGGCCGCTAATGCGCCCGGTCAGCACACCATCCTTCACTTCCAGGTCCGTCCCTATCAACCGGATACCCAACCTATCCGCGAACGGCTTAAGCACCATTGCCGGCGATGCTGAGCAAATGGTCACTATCGCACCAGAGTTCACCTGGGTGGCGACGGCGATAAGACCCGATGGACGCATTAAGCGTGTCCAATAGCGTTCGCAAAAATCAGCCGCCTTCTGCTCCACCCATGTTGCCTCAACACCGGCCAGGAACGTGCGGATCAGAATGTCTTTTAACTCATCGCGTGTCGCTCGGCGACCAATGTATTTGAGCGCAGGGATTACCAGTCGCACCAGCCGCCGGGCAAACACACGATGACCGAAGGCAAAAAGCAGGAAAGGAACGAAGCTGTCTCGTTTAGTCAGTGTCCCATCGAAATCAAAGACTGACAGGGCGTTGCCAGCGTTTACCACATCATTATCCATTGGGTATGGGCTCCTTTCGGCGTGCCGAGACCCCGTGAGAGACTGGGCCATCAATTATTCGGTCTACACCACATTGTAACGATTTTTGGGTGGATGGTATTAATCATTCACCACAAAATGCTGACAAAACACCCGGGGAAGAGGATGATCCCCATCGATCCAGCCAACAAAAAAGGAACAGAGTATGACCGATGCAGCGATTGCCCTTAGCGGACGTACCTTGGGGGCCTTATTATATTACCCGCCCTTATCGCCAAACAACACCGGCCTGCTCAGCGCGCTGACACATACTGATTGGGAACGCGAATGGCCGGCGGTGCCTGAGCTTGACGTGGCGGCAGCGCTGATCCGTTCGGGGCTAACCGCCCCCTGGCATGACACGCTGGAAGCCACCTGGCAAGCGTTGTTTATCGGGCCCTACGCTCTTCCTGCCCCGCCGTGGGGATCGGTATACCTGGATCGCGAAAGTGTGGTTTTCGGGGAATCCACGTTGGCACTGCGCCACTGGCTGCGGCAGGAGGGGATCACCGCCGGCCAGCAGGGCAACGACCCGGAAGATCATATCGGCCTGCTGCTGATGCTGGCCGCCTGGTTGGCGGAAAATAACGATCGTCCGTTGAACACCCTGTTGGAACAGCATCTGCTGCCCTGGTCCGGACGTTATCTGGATCTACTGGCCCAGGGTACCGATCACCCGTTTTATCAAGGTGTCGCCCAGTTGACCCAAGCCACCTTAGCCTACTGGCAGCGCGAACGCCGCGTAACGCCGTCGGTCAGGGAACTTTACCGCTGAACCCTCTGCCCTGGGCCGGTTCTTGCAACCGGCCGCAGCGGATAATGAATCAGGTGCGGCCCGCTCACGGGTGATATCGCACTAACCCGGCGGTTCATCGGCGGCAGAACACCGACTGTCGCCGATGAACCGCCGGTACTCCACCACATCAATATTCCCCCACCCACGGTCAAATCCCCCCTTGCCACCCGGTGTTGAGCGTTTGTTTAAGCTGCACTAGGTTAACTAGCTTACAGGTCATCGTTAACACCGGACTTATCCACTCTCGGCATCCTCAGTGGGGTTGTCCCCGTCCTCATCGTGCCTGGCATCGAGATTTTCTCGGTCGCCGGCGTGATGTCGGTTGATGATTATCCTGAGCATAAAAACCGGTGGCGAGACAGCCTGGTCTACATACATTAGGGATTTTTATCATGCGTTTGATTTATGAAGCAGACATAGAACATCTTGCTATAGGTGCCGCACTGCTAGGCGCAGGCGGGGGGGGCGATGCCTACCTGGGAAAATTGATGGCGCAAAAATGCATCAGGGAAAAGGGGCCGATCACCCTGCTTAGACCGGATGAGATTGCCGACGATGCGTATATTATTCCCACCGGCACGATGGGGGCACCGATCATGCTGATGGAAAAGATTCCCAACGGGGATGAAGCATTGAAATCGCTGCGTGAACTCGAGCATGACTGCGGTAAAAAAGCCTTTGCCACTATGCCCGTGGAGTGCGGCGGGATGAATTCCACCATCCCGTTTATCGTGGCCTCTCAGGCCGGCATTGCCCTGATTGATGCCGATGGCATGGGCCGCGCTTTCCCCGAGTTACAGATGACGACCTTTACTATGCTGGGCATCAGCGCCAGCCCTGCGGTATTGCACAATGAACGCGGCGATCGGGTAGTGCTCAAAACGCTGGATAACCCGATGCTCGAATATATCGCGCGCGGCATCACGGTAAGAATGGGGGGCATAGCACATTGCGCGATGTATGGCATGACGGGTCGACACGTTAAAGACACCTCGATTCCCGGCACCATGACGCTGTGTATGGCGCTGGGCGCTGCGATTCTTGCGACTAAAATCAACAAGTCAGACCCGATTGAGGCCATTAAAACCGTGACCCGTCACTCCATCTTCGGCGAAGCCATCGTGTTATTCGAAGGCAAGATTATTGACGTTGAACGCCGCTCCACCGACGGTTTTGTGCGGGGTAAAGCCATGTTGAGCGGGATGAATGCATATGCAGGACAGCAATTACGCGTTGATTTTCAAAATGAAAACCTTTTTGCCTCGGTTGATGGCACACCGGTGGCGATGGTACCCGATCTAATCACATTTATTGATCGCACTACCGGCACGCCGATAACAACGGAAAGCTTAAAATACGGTTTTCGTGTTGTCTGCCTCGGCATTCCAACCCCGCAGATCATGCGTTCCCCCGCGGCAATTGACATGTGGGGACCGCGTTATTTCGGTTATGACGTCGATTATCAGCCGATTGAGTCAATCAATCCTTAAACGCCAGGAGCGACACTATGTTCAAAATGGGTATCGATGTGGGCGGCACCAACACTGACGCCGTATTACTGGATGACAAAAACCAGGTGGTTTTTGCGTTAAAGACGCCGACCACGGCCGATGTCGAAAGCGGGATACTCACTGCGCTGGATCAGATGATGAAAAGCGGTGCGGCCAGCGCCGAAAAAATTGGCGCCATCATGCTCGGGACCACCCACGCGACCAACGCCATTATTGAACGTCGCCACCTGAGTAAGATTGCCTGTGTCAGGATCTGTTTACCGGCAGGAACGGCCATAGAACCGCTATTCACCTGGCCGGACGATCTGAAGGCGGCGACGGGGCAGGACTATTACTACGTGCACGGTGGCTGTGAGTCAAATGGTAAACCCCTGGCAGGTGAAACCCTCGATCGTGCTGAATGCATGGCGGTTTTGGATGCCATTAAACTCAGCGGTGCTGAATCCATTGCGGTGACTGCTATTTTTTCTTCGGTGCAAAACAGCTATGAAAATGAATTTGCCGAGCTTGCCGCCGACGTTTTGGGTCGCGCTTTTCCGGTGACGATGTCATATCAGATAGGCAGCCTGGGCATCTTGGCACGCGAGAACTCGACTGCATTAAATGCCGCATTGATTGGTGTCGCCAGAACCATTGTTAACGGTCTGGCATTGGCGTTGGCACATCACGACATTGATGCGGATATTTATTTTGCGCAAAATGACGGTACGCTGATGGACATTAACTGCGCCCAACGTTACCCCATTCTTACCATCGGCTCCGGACCGACCAATAGTATTCGCGGTGCGGCTCAATTGAGTGGGCTGCAAGAGTGCATTATCTGTGATATTGGCGGTACCACCACGGATATTGGCATTCTGGTGCAGGGTTTCCCACGAGAATCGAGCGTGGCGGTGACCATTGGTGGTGTGAAGACCAATTTCAGGATGCCGGATATTATTTCCATTGGTATTGGCGGGGGCAGCATTGTGCGCGAAACCGACCATGGCGTAACCGTAGGTCCGGATAGCGTCGGCTATGAAATCACCTCACGCAGTTATGCTTTTGGTGGGAATGTGCTCACGGCAACGGATTGTCTGCTCGCGTCCGGACTTGCCCACATTGACCATCCTGATTGTGATGCCCGCAGGCTACGTAAGGTAGCAAAAAAAGTGTGGCAATCGGCCATTGAGAACATCACCAACCAGGTGACTGACGCCATCGATCAGATAAAAACCAGCCCCAAAGACATTCCTGTTGTGCTGGTCGGCGGAGGCATCATTCTGATTCCTGGTGATATTCAAGGCGCATCCGAGGTTATTCGGCCCAAGCACTCGGGATGTGCTAATGCGGTGGGTGCGGCGATGGCTGACATCAGCGGCGGCGTGGACAGACTTTTTTCGATGGCCGGGCGGGCGCGAGAAGAGGTGTTAGCGCAGGCAGGGGAACAAGCCAAATACCAAGCGATTGCCTCAGGCGCGGAGCCGGAATCTGTCGAACTCGTTGAGCTTGAAGAGTTGCCCCTGGCTTACGCCACCGGCGACGTTGTGAGGATTAAAGCCAAGGCAGTTGGCAGACGAAAAGACCGACGCCACGGCTAAAAAAATCGTTTCAGAATCAACCCGGCGCAATGCGTCGGGTTGATTTTCGGGGCAACGCATTCCTGCCTGAGCATGAGGTTGTCTTTGATGCGTTGTCGGGCTAATGCTCTGACGGACGCATGCCCGCACGAGCATGCGTTTGGGTGTACAGGGTGCGGGTGTCATCAAGGGATAAGGGACGTCAGTTCTTGGCCTCAATGTCCAACAACCGCCGCTTGCGTTCAATCCCCCAGCGATAGCCCGACAGGCCACCATCGCGGCGGATCACCCGGTGGCAAGGAATGGCCACGGCCAAAATATTGGCGGCGCAGGCACCGGCCACGGCGCGCACCGCCGCCGGAGAACCGATACGCTGTGCAACCTCGGTGTAACTGAGCGCCTGGCCGGGCGGAATATCACGCAACGCCAACCACACCCGCTGCTGAAAGGCGGTGCCGCGAATATCCAGCGGCAGATCCAGTCCCCGTCCGGGGTGCTCAACAAACCCCACCACCAACGCCATCCGCTGGGCGAATTGGGCATCATCCCCCGCTAATCGGGCATGGGGAAAACTATCCTGCAATTGCTCCACCAACTGCTGCGCATCATCCCCCAGCAGAATCGCACAAATGCCTCGTTGACTTTGTGCTACCAGGATCTCGCCCAACCCACAACGTCCAACCGCAAACACAATATCCATGCCCTGTCCTCCTGCTCGGTAGTGGGTGGGTGCCATACCCAGCACCGCATCGGCCTCGGCGTAAAACCGGCCGGTTGACGAATACCCCGCCGCCATAATCGCCTCGGTCACTGACCCTGGCTGTTGCAATTCCTGGCGTACCCGTCGGCCGCGCCAGGCGGCGGCGTAGCCTTTCGGCGTCAAGCCGGTTACCGACGTAAACAACCGATGAAAATGGTAGGGGCTGATGCCGGCCTCCTGCGCCAACCGGTGCAGTGTCGGTGCCTGTTCAGCCTGCTCGATATACCGGCAGGCCAAGGCGATTTTGGCCGACTGCACCGCTGCCAGCGAAGGAAGCCCTTGCCGACAACGTTTGCAGGGGCGAAAACCGGCTAACTCAGCGGCCGCAGCATCGCTGAAAAACAGAATATTCTCTGGGCGTGGCTGGCGCGAGGGGCAGGAAGGGGAACAATAGATACCGGTGGTTTTCACCCCATAGATAAAACTGCCGTCAGCCGCCTTATTGCGCGTTAACACCGACTGCCAACGGGGATCTTGCCGGGTCGCCTTATCATCGCAGGCGTGGTCTGTTTTCATGATGATGGCCTCTATTTCATCTCATTGCACTGCCGGTAATGTCGCCGTCAATTATCGTGCTACCTGGATGCGGCAAGCGTCGAAGAGACACAATGGCACACTGCCGCTTAATCGACACGCCAATGCTTGCTTTTACATTCAATCGCCGGCCGGTAGCGTTGGCAAATGTGGCTGCCGTCGCGTCATCGAGGGTCATTACACACCCTGAATAGTGGCATTTATTCTATCATTCGCTGCGGGTTATGTTAGGTTACAAGAAAAAAAACGGGCCGACAATTGCCGGCCCATAGAGACACGTTGATAGCAGCGTTACAACCGTTTTTTGGTTGCCACATCCATCCACACCGCCAGCAGCAGAATTGCGCCTTTCACGATGTACTGCCAGAATGTCGGCACATCCAGCATACTCATGCCGTTATCCAGCGACGCCATGATAAACGCCCCCATCACCGCCCCAACCACGCTGCCGACCCCGCCGGCCAAACTGGTGCCGCCAATCACACAGGCCGCTATGGCATCAAGTTCAGCCATATTACCTGCGGATGGCGACCCGGCGCCCAAACGGGAACTCAGAATCAGCCCGGCCACCGCCACCATCAGGCCATTGAGGGCAAATACCGCCATCTTGGTACGTTCAACGTTAACCCCGGAAAGCCTGGCCGCGTCAATATTACCGCCGATGGCATAAACCCGCCGGCCAAAGGCGGTACGTGACGCCACAAATAAGCCGCCCAGCATCAAGGCCACCAATACCAGCACCGGGGTAGGCACACCTCGATAGTCATTAAGCAGGTAGATGGCACCCAATACCACGATGGCGATAAATGCCTGGCGAGTGATATCGCCGGAGCGGGAAGGCACGGCTAATCCCAGACGCTGGCGATGACCACGTTGGCGCCACTGCCAGGCGGTAAACAATAACAGGGTCACCAGACCGACGCCAAAACCCGCGCTGCCCGGCAGATAACTTTGGCCGATTTGCGACATTGCTGCAGACGTGGGTGCTACGGTGGTGCCGTTGGTCGCCCCGATTAAAATACCGCGAAACGCCAGCATACCGGCGAGAGTAACGATAAAAGACGGGACTTTGCGGTAGGCCACCCACCAGCCATTCCAGGCCCCACATACCAGCCCCAGCAGCAGCGTCACGACAATGGTCAACGGTAGCGGCCACCCCAGCCAGACGTCAAATATTGCCGCCGCCCCACCCAATAAGCCCATCATTGATCCGACCGAAAGGTCGATTTCCGCCGAAATAATCACAAATACCATGCCTACCGCCAGAATGCCGGTAATGGCGGTTTGGCGTAGCAGGTTGGAGATATTGCGCGCACTAATATAGGAGCCGTCAGTGGCGAAGGTGAAAAAAAGCATAATCACCACAATGGCCGCCAGTATCACAAACACCTGAAAATTTATTGCTTTAAATTTATCCTTGAAGGATGGAGCATGGGTCGTTGCCCCCTCGGGCTGTGTAGTGTTGTTAAGCATGAGATTCACTCCTTAGCGCCGCTTCCATCACCTGCTCCTGCGTGAGGTCGCGGTTGATCAAATCGGCTTTGACGGCACCTTGGTGCATGACCAGCACCCGATCACTGATACCGAGCACCTCCGGCAGTTCTGACGACACCACAATCACCGAAATTCCGTCGCGCACCAGTTGGTTAATCAGACGATAAATTTCCTGCTTGGCACCGATATCAATCCCGCGGGTTGGTTCATCGAGGATCAGAATGGCGGGCTTGAGCAGCAGACATTTGGCTAAAATCGCCTTTTGCTGATTACCGCCGCTAAGGCGTCCGATGGCTTGCTCTGAAGAAGAGGTCTTAACTTTAAGCCGCTCGATGGAATCACGAATAGCGGCCTGCTCGCTGGCTTCGTCCACAATACCGAACCGGGGACAAAATCCGCCCAGTGCCGCCAGGGTGATATTCGAGCCAACGCTCATTACCGGTACAATGCCGTCTTTTTTCCGGTCCTCGGACACCATGGCGATGCCGTGATGCATTGCCTGGCGGCAGTTGGCAAAGTGTACCGATTTGCCATACAGACTGATATTGCCTTCCCAGCGCCCCGGATAACTGCCAAACAAACATTGCACCAGTTCGGTCCGTCCCGACCCTACCAACCCGGCGATGCCAAGAATCTCACCTTTATGCAGCACAAAACCGGCATTATTGACCCGACGGATATGTTGATTAATCGGATGCCAGGCCGTCACGCCCTCAAGGCGCAAAATCTCCTCGCCAATCTCATGGGGCTCGTGGGGATAGAGTTCGGTCAGCTCGCGACCCACCATCATGGCAATCAGCTCATCTTCGGACAGGCCGGCAGCCGCAGTGGTGGCAATATGCTTGCCGTCGCGGATAACGCAAATGACGTCGGAAATGGCTTTGACCTCATTGAGCTTATGCGAAATGTAAATACAGGCGATATCGTGGTTACGCAGATCGTCGACGATATCTAATAAGATGGCGGTCTCGCTTTCGGTCAACGAGGCCGTGGGTTCATCGAGGATCAACAAGCGAACCTGTTTATTGAGCGCCTTGGCGATTTCCACCAATTGCTGTTGCCCCAGACCGAGTTCGCCCACCCGGGTATCGGGATCGATGTTAAGTTTGACCTGTTCGAGCATACGTTGGCAGCGCAGGTACATCTTGTCGTAGTCCAACACACCGTAGGTGGTCCATTCGACCCCCAGGAAAATATTTTCCAGCACCGTCATGTGTTTTACCAGTGCCAGCTCCTGATGAATAATCGCAATACCCTTTTGCTCGGTATCACGTACGCCATGTGCCACCAGGCGTTCACCACCAAAAAAAATTTCCCCCTCGAAGGTGCCGTGCGGATATACCGCTGACAGCACTTTCATCAAGGTGGATTTACCCGATCCATTTTCACCACATAACGATAAGACCTGGCCAGCATCAATAGATAAGGACACATTATCCACCGCTTTTACCTGGCCGAAGCGTTTGGTGATATTTTTCATTTCCAATAAATGTGACGCCATGATAATCAATCTCCGCAATCGGGCCGCGCAGTTCAGCGGCCCGATCCAGTACTGGTGAATAACCGCCGGCGTTGAGGTGGATTATTGCAAATCGGATTTTTTATGGAAACCGTCGGCGATCACCGTGCTATCTATATTGCTTTTATCGACCGAGATAGGCGTCAGTAAATACGAGGGAACATCCTTAAGCCCGTTATTGAGCATGGCGTTGGATTTGGGTTTTTCACCCTTGGCCAACTCCACTGCAATTTCGGCAGCATCGGTAGCCAATTTTTTAATGGGTTTATACACCGTCATGGTCTGCGTACCTTTCATAATGCGTTTTATCGCCGCCAGATCGGCGTCTTGGCCGGAAATCGCCACCTTGCCAGCCAATCCTTGCGCGGCAAGTGCCTGAATGGCACCCCCGGCGGTGGCGTCGTTGGACGCCACTACCGCGTCGATTTTGTTATTATTGGCGGTCAGCGCGTTTTCCATTATTTTAAGCGCATTTTCCGGTAACCATCCGTTGGCCCATTGGTCACCGACCACTTTAATTTTTCCACTGTCAATCAGCGGCTGAAGTACAGTCATTTGTCCGGCGCGGAACATTTTGGCATTATTATCCACCGGTGAACCACCCATCAAAAAATAATTTCCTTCTGGGACTCTATCCACCAGACTTTGCGCCTGCAGTTGGCCAACTTTCTCATTATCAAATGAAATATAAAAATCGATATCCGCATTATTAATCAAACGGTCATAGGCCAGCACTTTGATCCCTGCACGCTTGGCTTCGGCAATAACATTGCTTAATACCTTGCCATTGTAGGGAATGATCACCAACACATCGACGCCGCGATTGATCATATTTTCGATTTGCGACATCTGGGTTTCTTCATTACCGTTAGATGACTGTACAAACACATCGGCGCCTAATGACTTCGCTTTATCTACGAAGATGTCACGATCTTTCTGCCAGCGTTCCAGGCGCAGGTCGTCAACCGCCATGCCGATTTTAATTTGTTTGGCCATACCGGGTTGGCTTGCCAGCAACAACAGCGTACAAACAGAGAGTAGAAGGGGTTTCAGTTTCATCTTGAATTCCTTATGTTACTTTTATAAGAACATATCCAGCAATATAATTTGCCGTCAACGGGATAAGAATCAAACCGTTACAAATAGTGGGTGCAGGGGATGCCCAATAGGGGCTGAGATAACGCTAATAGTATTAGTTGCGAAAGTTTTTAGCGGCAATTGCAAATTTTCACAACCGCATTACGATATTTTACTCAAATGTGCGTTCTGTGACCTGTCGCTTATTTTATCCACATTAACTGTACAGGCTTTCTGCCAAATGTTAATGGAATTAATGACCTCAGACGGTTTTTATGCGGATTCCTTGTGATCACGCGCACAATAAATAATTTCATGAATGACGTTGTGAAATAACGTAATTGATTGTGCCGACCTTTATTACCAGAATCAACCAGAGTTAATTGTCAGCTGTCAGCCGCGATAACTGTGCGGCGCACAAATTCCCGTCCGCTTCAGAACGGACCCTGCATTTTCAAGGAGTCGCCCATGTCTCAATTTTTTGATCTCGTCGAGAAGATCCGTTTTGAAGGTCCGCAAAGCACCAATCCTCTGGCTTTTCACCATTACAACCCTGATGAAGTTGTTATGGGTAAACGCATGGAAGACCATCTGCGCCTGGCGGTTTGCTACTGGCATACGTTTTGCTGGGGCGGGACCGATATGTTCGGCACCAGCGCGTTTGATCGCCCTTGGCAACAACCGGGAGACGCCTTGGGCCAGGCCCGTTTAAAGGCCGACGTTGCGTTTGAATTTTTCGCTAAACTGGGTGCGCCCTACTATTGCTTCCACGATACCGACGTGATCCCGCAAAGTGATACGCTCAAAGACTATTTGAGCAATATGTCCGCCCTTACCGATATTCTGGGGCAAAAACAGCAACAATCCGGGATGAAGCTACTGTGGGGCACGGCAAATTGCTTTAGCCACCCGCGTTATGGCGCCGGCGCGGCGACCAATCCAGACCCGGAAGTGTTTGCCTGGGCCGCCACCCAGGTGAAAACCGCCATGGAAACCACCTTGAAACTCGGCGGTGAAAACTATGTCATGTGGGGTGGCCGTGAAGGCTACGAAACCTTACTGAACACCGACCTGCGTCAAGAGCGGGAACAAATGGGCCGCTTTATGCATATGGTGGTGGAACACAAGCATAAAATTGGCTTCCAGGGCGCGCTGCTGATCGAACCTAAACCACAGGAGCCGACCAAGCATCAGTATGACTATGATGTTGCCACCGTCTATGGCTTCTTAAAACAATTTGGTCTGGAAAAAGAGATTCGGGTCAATCTGGAAGCCAATCACGCCACCCTGGCGGGGCATACCTTCCAACATGAGATCGCCAGCGCCATCGCCCTGGGTATCTTCGGCTCGGTAGATGCCAACCGCGGCGATCCGCAATCCGGCTGGGATACTGACCAGTTCCCCAACAGTGTGGAAGAAAACGCGCTCATCATGTATGAAATTCTCAAGGCCGGCGGATTTACCACTGGCGGGCTGAACTTCGATGCCAAAGTCCGGCGGCAAAGTACCGATAAATACGACCTGTTTCACGGCCATATCGGCGGTATGGATGTTATGGCCCTGGCGCTGAAAGTGGCCGCTCGGTTGCTTGAGGACGGCCGGCTAGACCAGATGATTAAGGCACGCTACGCAGGGTGGAATGGCGATCTGGGGCAACGAATTCTGCAGGGAAATCTGTCGCTGTCCGAACTGGCACAGTTTGCGCAAAAGCACGATCTGGCGCCCGAACACCACAGCGGACAACAAGAATTGCTGGAAAATATTGTCAACCAGATCCTGTTTCGCTAATCAACGACAGCGGGTGGCGAACCGCCGCCCGCCGTTAGGCTCCGTGTCGGCTTGATTTGATAAAGGATAGTGTATGTATATCGGCATAGATTTGGGCACCTCGGGGGTCAAAGCGATCCTGCTCGATGAGCAGCAGCATATTCTCGCGAGCCATACCGAGAAACTCACGGTTTCCCGACCACAGCCGTTATGGTCGGAGCAAGATCCGGAGCAGTGGTGGCAAGCCACCGATCGGGCCATGACGGCCTTGGCCACCGAGCACGATTTGTCGGCAGTCCGTGCATTGGGGTTAACCGGGCAGATGCATGGCGCGACCCTGTTGGACAAGCGCCAGCAGGTATTACGACCGGCGATTTTATGGAATGATGGCCGCAGTTTCGCCCAATGCCTGGCGCTGGAAGCCGCGGTACCCCGATCACGGGAGATTACCGGTAACCTGATGATGCCCGGTTTTACCGCACCTAAACTGCTCTGGGTTGCCGAACATGAACCACAGGTGTTTGCCCAGGTGGATAAGGTTCTGTTGCCAAAAGATTATCTGCGCTGGCGTATGACCGGTGATTTTGCCACCGATATGTCCGACGCCGCCGGCACCCTGTGGCTGGATGTGGGCCGCCGTGATTGGAACGATGAGTTACTGGGCGCCTGCGGTTTATCGCGCGCGCATATGCCCATGCTGTTTGAAGGCAATCAGGTCACCGGCACGCTACTCCCGAAGATGGCCGCGCGCTGGAGCATGCCGGCAGTGCCGGTGGTGGCCGGCGGCGGCGACAACGCAGCAGGCGCGATAGGTGTAGGCATTTACCGCCAGGGTCAGGCGATGCTGTCACTGGGCACCTCAGGGGTTTATTTTGCGGTCAGCGACGGTTTTCTCAGTAATCCTGAACAGGCGGTACACAGTTTTTGCCATGCGCTGCCCGATACCTGGCATCTGATGTCGGTGATGTTGAGCGCCGCTTCCTGCCTTGACTGGGCCGCCAGACTTACCGGGCTGGGCAGCGTACCGGCGTTATTGGACGCCGCCGCACAGTGTCGTTCCACTACCCCTCCGGCCTATTTTTTACCCTACTTGTCCGGCGAACGTACGCCACATAATAATCCCAATGCCACTGGGGCATTCTGGGGCCTGACGCATGAACACGGCCCGGCGGAGTTGGCCAGAGCGGTGGTGGAAGGCGTCAGTTTCGGCTTGGCGGACGGCATGGACGCCCTGCACAGCACCGGTCTGCGTCCTGACAGCATCACCCTTATCGGCGGCGGTGCACGCAGCGAATATTGGCGTCAACTGCTGGCCGACGTCAGCGGTCAGGCGCTGGATTATCGCACCGGCGGGGACGTGGGTCCGGCATTGGGCGCGGCGCGGCTGGCACAGCTCAGTTGTCATCCCGGCGTTCCCCTGGCGGAAATGCTGCCACTCCTGCCGCTGGAAAGGCGTTATACCCCGGATCACACGCGCCATCAGGCCTACAGCGAGCAACGGCAGATTTTCCGGCAATTCTATCGTGGGGTGGCGGATTTGGGAGACTAAGCCATAAGGGGGGCATTGTTTGACGGACTTTATGATGAATGTGTTAGCTGGCGCACATGCCGCTAATACATTCTTATTATGCAAAGGTATAAGCTGGCCTTCGACAACATTGGGCGAGATCCCTCTTTATGTTTGAAAAACGTTATCGTATCACACTGTTATTTAACGCCAATAAAGTGTACGACCGCCAGGTTATCGAGGGCGTAGGCGAGTACTTGCAGGCCTCTCAATGCGACTGGGATATTTTTATCGAAGACGATTTTCGCTGTCGGATTAATCAAATCGAGGAATGGCTTGGGGATGGCGTCATTGCCGATTTCGATGATAAGCAACTGGAGCAATTATTGCGCGACTTCCCAGGGCCGATTGTCGGCGTCGGCGGCTCATACCAACACAGTGCGGACTACCCCCCGGTGCATTATATCGCCACGGATAATCATGCGCTGGTGACCAGCGCTTTTTTACACCTAAAAGAGAAAGGGCTGAACCGCTTTGCATTTTACGGTTTGCCGGCCAGCAGCGGTAAACGGTGGTCCCAGGAACGGGAACAGGCATTTCGCAAGCTGACGGCGGACGAATATTACCAACCTATTGTCTACCAAGGTGTGGAGACCGCGCTGGATAATTGGCAACATGCCCAGAACCGCCTGGCCGATTGGCTGCAATCCCTGCCGCCCCATACCGGCATTATTGCGGTCACCGACGCCCGCGCCCGCCATTTGCTTCAGGTCTGCGAACATCTCAATATCGCCGTGCCGGAAAAACTGTGCGTTATCGGTATTGATAATGAACAATTGGCCCGCTGCCTGTCACGGGTTGCACTGTCATCAGTGGCCCAGGGTACCCGGCAAATGGGCTATCAGGCCGCCAAACTGCTGCATCAGTTGCTCAACAAAGTACCAATGCCACTGCAGAGGATATTGGTACCCCCGTTAAAAGTTATGGAGCGACGTTCAACGGATTTTCGTTCGCTGCGCGATCCGGCAGTGATTCAGGCGATGCATTATATTCGCTATCATGCCTGCAAAGGCATCAAGGTGGAGCAGGTGCTGGATGTGGTTGGCATGTCCCGCTCAAACCTGGAAAAACGCTTCAAGGATGAAACCAGCAAGACGATCCACAATGTCATTCACGAAGAGAAATTGGAGAGCGCACGCAATCTGTTGATCTCCACTTCATTAACCATCAATGAAGTCTCGCAGATGTGCGGCTACCCGTCGTTGCAGTATTTTTATTCAGTGTTTAAAAAGGGCTTTGATCTTACCCCTAAAGACTATCGGGAAAAATACGCCGAGATCCCTTTTTAAAAGCTTAACGGTGACGTTCATGGTCAGCCTTGGATACCACCTCGCCCACCCCATGTTGCTTTAACTGGCGCTGGAGCATAATCTGCGGCAAATTACTTTCAATCCAGTCGGCCAAACATTCCACTATCGGACCCACCTGCTGACCCAGTTCGCTTAGGCTATACTCCACATGGGGGGGTTTTACCGGGAAAGCGCGTCTGATCACCAGACCATCATCCTCCAACCCTATTAGGGTTTGGGCCAGCATTTTTTCGCTCACACCACCCACTTTGCGCCGCAGCTCACTAAAGCGTAACGTGCCTTGGGAGAGCGCAATCAGCACCAAGACCCCCCAACGGCTGGTCATGTGCTTAAGCACCTCTCGTGACGGGCACTTCACGTTGAGCAGTTCGCCACGCTGCATCTGTTGGGCCAACGTGGGGCCCATTGCGGTTTGGTGTTTCAGATACTTACCTATTTGTTAGTACTTACTTAAAGTAAGTATAAACGATATGATGACTATTCTAAAGCCATTAGGAGACGCAATATGATCGTTATCACGGGAGCCACCGGCCAACTGGGCCGTTTAGTCATTACCGAGCTATTAAAAACCCATCCCGCCTCAGAGCTGATCGCCGCTGTGCGCAGCCTGGAGAAGGCGCAGGACTTGGCAGCCCTTGGCGTGACCCTGCGCCAGGCTGACTATAACCTCCCCGCTACGCTTGATACGGCTTTTCAGGGTGCAGAAAAAGTACTGTTGATTTCATCAAGCGAGCTAGGGCAGCGGATAGAGCAGCATCGCGCGGTCATCGCGGCGGCGAAACGGGCCAACGTCAAGTTGCTGGCCTACACCAGCTTGCTGCATGCCGATACCAGTCCACTGGGTTTAGGGGTAGACCACCGCGCAACCGAAGCCCTGCTGCAGGAATCCGGCCTGCCGGTAGTGATATTACGCAACGGTTGGTATAGCGAAAATTATACCGTCAGTATTCCAACCGCCCTGGCCCACCAAACGCTGGCCGGCTGCGCCGGTGATGGGCGAATTGCCTCTGCGTCGCGCGCTGATTATGCCGCGGCCGCGGCCGTTGTCCTGTCAACGGACACGCAGGCGGGCAAGGTGTATGAACTGGCGGGCGACGAAGCCTATACCCTAACTGACATGGCGGCGGAAATTAGCCAACAATCTGGCACCACGGTGAAATACCTTAACCTGCCGCAGGCGGACTATCAGGCGTTATTATTGCAAGCCGGGCTGCCAGAACCCGTTGCGGCGTTGCTGGCCGACTCTGATAGCGGTGCCGCCAAAGGCGGGCTATTTGATGACAGCAGGCAGTTGAGTAAGCTGATCGGTCGCCCGACACAGCCGCTGTCCCACGCGGTGGCCAATGCGCTCAACGCCGGATAAACCCGTGACAGCACGATAAACTGCCCCTGGCGACTCATGCCTGCAGGATAAAAGCGGCGCGGGTCGCCGGTGATAGATCGCTGCGCCCAATGCACGTTATCAGCGCCTGCAGAATAAAAACCGGCGCGGGTCGCCGGTTAGCGTGTTACAGCTCGATAAGCCACACGCAGGCTACCAGCGCCAGCAGGGTAAACGCTGCGGCATAACGCAGTATGGCCGGGGCCGCCAGTTGCGATTGTCCCAGGCTACGCCGAAACGATCCCGATTGGATACCGTGCAACGCCGACAGCGCCAGGACAAAGAGGAACTTGATAATCAGTGCCGTAGACGGTGGCCAATTGCCCATCATGGTCAACGTCAAGCCGGTGATCCAGGTCAGTATCATGGCCGGCAGGGTGACGGTTTGATTCCAGCGTTGCACAGCGGAAAATATCCGCAGTCCCACCGGGACATCGGCCTGAGCCATCTGTTTCCAGGCGGTCATGGTCACCGCCAGCATTAACATGCCGCCCACCCAAATGGCCATCGCCACTATATGTAACGACTTGATTAACATATAGGTCATTCTACCCGCTCCTTATTCGCCGGGGCATTAGCCACTGCGGGTCCAGCTTCACGCCCGGTGATCATGCCAATATTAAAAAAAGTGCCAAAAGGAATAAACGCCAATAGCAACAGCCGGGCAACTTGTCCCTTGCGCCATAAACCCGCTGATGCGGTATTGATAACCATCCAGGCATACAATAGGAACGCCAGCCCATGGATTGGCCCCATCGCCGAGGTCAGTTGCGGATAGCCGGCAAGATGTTTTAACGGTACGGCAATACAAACCAATATCACCAACGTGCACCCTTCCAGCAGCGACACGAGGTGCAGGCGTTTCAACTGCGAAATATCCTGGCGATCCAGCCCGGGCGGAGTGTGGTTTGATGTGAGCACGTAAACCCTTTAGCGCCGTGGCGGCGCACTTTATATTGCGTGTATGTATTGACCCGCATCGCCGTGCAAATGGCGTATGCACAGCGGGGCCTCAAACGGTGGACATCAATAGGGTTTGCGTCGACCCAACCCCATAGGCCGACGAGAGCCACTGAGACTACCGATAAGGTTATTCTACCGAGGAGTGGCAGACGCGGCAAATGGCGTACCCTTTCCCTGTGGTTTAACACCAGGCACCAAACAACTACCGTTCGGTGATAGGAATATAGCCGATAGCGATCACAGAAAACAGCAAACGTAATTTCAAAAGCAAATATCGTAATAGCCGGGTTGGCCTACGGGGCCTAGTTTATTAGCTATCTAATTATCTAATGTCAGCGCGCACTGAGGATAAATGTATGGCTAGTCACATTCTTTCCGCCAAAGAAAAGATCGGATATGGGTTGGGCGATGCCGCCAGTCATATCGTGTTCGATAATGTCATGCTCTACCTAATGTTCTTTTATACCGATATATTCGGTATCCCGGCTGGCTTCGCCGGCACCATGTTTTTAGTTGCCCGCGCGCTGGACGCCATTTCGGATCCGTTAATGGGGTTGGTGGCCGACCGCACCCGCACCCGCTGGGGTAAATTTCGTCCGTACGTGCTGTTCGGCGCGATCCCCTTTGGTATTATTTGTGTTGTCACCTACAGCACACCCGATCTTGGATTAACCGGCAAAATGATTTACGCCTCGGTGACGTATACCCTACTGACGTTAATGTACACGGTGGTCAATATCCCTTATTGCGCCCTGGGCGGCGTGATCACCAGCGACCCTACGCAACGGATCTCACTGCAATCCTATCGTTTTGTGCTGGCCACCGCCGGCGGCATGCTGAGCACGGTGCTAATGATGCCGTTGGTTAAACTGGTCGGCGGCACCAACCAGGCCAATGGATTTCAAGGCGGCATCGCCATTCTCTCGGTGGTTGCCATCGTGATGCTGGCCACCTGTTTTGCCACCACAAAGGAACGTATCACCGGCGAGGGCGCGCCCCAAGGCACCATGCGCGAGGACCTGCGTGATATTTGGCATAATGACCAATGGCGCATCGTCGGTATTCTAACCATCCTCAACATTCTGGCGGTATCCGTACGGGGCGGCGCAATGATGTATTACGTCACCTATATTCTGGGTAATCCGCTGGTGTTTGCGTTTTTTCTCGGCACCTACTCGGTGGGCAATCTGATTGGCAGCGCCTTGGCGAAACCGCTGACGGATCGCCGCTGCAAGGTGCAAATTTTTTGGTGGACCAACGCCGCGCTGGCGCTGTTAAGCTTTGCGATGTTTTTCGTACCGATGCGGGCCGACATAGGCATGTTTGCCTTTATCTTTGTTATTGGTGTGTTGCACCAACTGGTGACACCGATCCAATGGGTCATGATGTCTGATACCGTCGACTATGGCGAATGGAATAGCGGCAAACGCCTGACCGGAATAAGTTTTGCCGGCACGCTGTTTGTACTCAAGCTGGGCCTGGCCTTAGGCGGTGCCGCCATCGGCTGGACGTTGGCCTATGCGGGTTACCAGGCTGGCGCCGCCACGCAAAATCCCACCACGTTGGCAAGTGTCATCGCCCTGTTCACGCTGGCTCCGGGGATATGTTATTTACTTAGCGCTATCGTGGCACAACGCTTTTACACCCTGCGTACCCCGTTGATGAATCATATTCTCAGCGAACTGGCCAACGGAAAAAGACATGCCGCCCCTTCACAACCTATTACAGGAGAATGATTGAATGAAAATCAGTGACGGTAACTGGCTTATCCAACCGGGTTTGCAACTACTCCATCCGCTACAGGTGTTCGATGTCCAGACTGAAGGAAAAGATCTGGTCATTTATGCTGCACCGCACGATGTGACTGCACGTGGGGATCAGTTGGATACGCCGTTGTTCACCCTGCGTTTTTTTTCACCACGGGAAGGCATAATCGGCGTACGAATTGAACATTTTCAGGGCCAATGCCCAACGGGTCCGCATTATCCCCTGTGTTATGACCCGGACGTGTCCCCTCATATCGAGGATCATCAGGACGTTGTCGTTTTGCACAGCGGCGAGCTGTCGGTACGGATTGCCAAAGGTAAAACGTGGGCAATAGATTTTCTGCACAATGGCGAGCGCATTACCGGCAGTGTGGCCAAATCCAACGGTTATGTGCAACATGAGCACGCAGGAAGACATTATGTCTACGAGCGTTTGGATCTCGGCGTGGGCGAAACCGTCTATGGGCTGGGTGAACGCTTCGCCGCGCTGGTAAAAAATGGCCAATCCATTGAAACCTGGAATCGGGATGGCGGCACCAGCACCGAGCAGGCTTATAAAAACATTCCGTTTTACCTCACCAACCGAGGTTATGGTGTACTGGTTAACCATCCAGAGTGTGTGTCGTTCGAAGTGGGCTCGGAGAAGGTCTCCAAAGTCCAGTTTAGCGTTGAAGGGGAGTACCTGGAGTATTTTGTCATCGACGGTCCCGGGCCCAAACAGGTACTGGATCGTTATACCCAACTTACCGGTCGGCCAGCCCTGCCGCCAGCCTGGTCGTTCGGGCTGTGGCTCACGACGTCGTTTACCACCGATTACGACGAGCAGACAGTGAATCGTTTTATCGACGGCATGGCCGAACGCCACCTGCCGTTGCATGTGTTTCATTTTGACTGTTTCTGGATGAAGGCGTTTCAATGGTGTGATTTTACCTGGGATGCCAATACCTTCCCCGATCCACAAGGGATGTTGCAGCGCCTCAAGGCGCGGGGACTCAAAATTTGTCTGTGGATTAATCCCTATATCGGCCAGAAATCGCCACTCTTTCGCGAAGGTATGGAGCAGGGGTTTTTGTTAAAACGTCCCAACGGTGATGTCTGGCAATGGGACCGCTGGCAGCCGGGCCAGGCCATTGTTGATTTTACCAACCCCGCAGCATGCGCCTGGTACACCGGTCATCTGGAACGACTCGTGGCGATGGGGGTGGACTGTTTCAAAACCGATTTTGGTGAGCGTATTCCTACCGATGTCGTCTGGTTTGACGGTAGCTGTCCAGATAAAATGCACAATCACTATGCCTACCTCTACAATCAGGTGGTGTACGAGATGCTGCAAACTCAGCTCGGCAAGGGTGAAGCCGTACTGTTT
Source organism: Acerihabitans sp. TG2 (assembly GCF_035013185.1). NCBI lineage: Bacteria > Pseudomonadati > Pseudomonadota > Gammaproteobacteria > Enterobacterales > Pectobacteriaceae > Acerihabitans > Acerihabitans sp. TG2. Next base: position 4,405 of record NZ_JAYGJO010000003.1, on the reverse strand, counting down.
GCCCGTTCCGCGTCCGTTGGTGCACAGCAATTTCCGGTTCACTGGGGCGGCGACTGTTATGCCACGTACGAATCCATGGCAGAAAGCCTGCGCGGCGGCCTGTCCCTTGGCATGTCCGGTTTTGGGTTTTGGAGTCACGATATCGGTGGTTTTGAAAACACCGCGCCGGCCCATGTCTATAAGCGCTGGTGCGCGTTTGGGCTGCTCTCCAGCCATAGCCGCCTGCATGGCAGTAAATCCTATCGGGTACCCTGGGTTTATGACGACGAAGCCTGCGATGTGTTGCGCCATTTTACCCAGTGGAAATGTCGTTTGATGCCTTATTTGTTTGATATGGCAATCCAGGCAGCGAAAACCGGCACACCGGTGATGCGCGCCATGATGCTTGAGTTCCCCGACGACCCCGGTTGTGACTATCTGGATCGCCAGTATATGCTGGGAGACAGCCTGCTGGTGGCACCGGTATTCAGTGAACGTGGCGATGTCAGCGTTTATCTGCCGCATGGCCGCTGGACCCACCTGTTCAGTAATCAAGAGGTACAAGGCGGTTGGCGCAAGGAACAGCATGATTTCAACAGCCTGCCGCTGTATGTCCGTCCCAACACCCTGCTCGCCCTCGGTGCCAACGACCAAAACCCGGATTATGATTACCATGTGTCACCGGTTTTCCATTTATTTGCACTGGAAGAAGGTGCCGAGGCGATATGCCGGGTTCCCTCGCTCGCGGGCGCGACGCTGATTACCCTAACGGTTGGGCGCCTTGGCGACACGTTGCAGGTCACCGCCCAAGGTGAAGCCACGAACTGGACACTGTGCCTGCGCAATATATTCAGCACGCCAGCCGTTGACGGCGGAACGTCAGCCGCCCATCCATTGGGAACGCTGATTACCCCCGACGCCAGTAGCCATACACTGACCCTCCGGCTATAGGCTAATACGCTATCGCGTTACGGTTTAGCCAATGCCCCGTGAAACCCCGTCCGCCAGGGCGGGGAAGAGGTCAGGGATGGGGAAATATACATCTAGGGCACCATATTATTTTTAATAAAAATAATATAGCAAATACACATTATTAATTAAAAATTACATATTAACCTGAAGAAAATAGAAGAATATAATTATTAAATAATTATTAATTATTAATTATTAATTATTTAATAATAAGAACAAAACAGCTGGCATTATTGTGAGGGAAATCACGTTAAAATTTTAACTTAATGATGCTTTTTTCACATTTTTATCATAAGTTGTACCTTCAGAAGCCAAGGGGGTTTCACCCGCCTATAGACAAGGAAAAATCAGCCTTATGCTTAATATTACTGATATAAATCATCTTGCCACTGACCTATTACAATCTGGGAAAACTCAATGTGATAAAAATAACTTACCCGGCAAAATTAAACCATTATTGGAAATAATTAATAACGACGCATGTTATAATAATCGCCCTCAAGTTCCTTTTATGCCGCTGTCCCGGCTCAATTCTGCCGAAGAGCTGGCGGCATGCCGAGGCGCAATGGAGCAGATTACTGCGACGGGCCAGTTCACTGACGGTGATTTTATTATCCAGTTGGAGAAGTTGCTGGAAGCTTTTTACCAGGCGACCACCTGCATTGCCACCAGCAGCGGTACGGATGCACTGAAGATCGCGCTCAAGTCCATCGGCGTTGACGCCGGGGATGAAATCATCGTGCCCCCCAATGCATTTTCCGCAACGGAAAACGCCATTTTATCCATCGGCGCCAAACCGGTTTACGCCAATATTGACGACAGTTTTAATCTTAATCCCGGGGAAATCGCCAGGCTGGTGACGGACAGGACCAAGGCCATTTTGGCGGTATGTCTATACGGTTCCATGCGTAATATCAGAGAGATAGCACATCAGGCGGCGCAGCACGAACTCAGGGTGATCGTCGATGCGGCGCAGTGCTTTGGCATGCCGGAGCTGCTACAGTTTTGCGATGTGATTGCCCTGAGTTTTAATCCTTGCAAAAATATTGGCGGTTTTGGCAAGGCCGGCGCCTTATTAACCTCGTCCTCTGAATTCGCCAAAAAAGCGCGGCAGTTTTCTTCTCATGGTTTTGCCGAGAGTAAGAAAAACGTGCAAGCCCAACACTGCGGATTAAACAGCCGGATGGATAATCTACAGGCTGCCTTATTAATCAGAAAATTTGATTTTTTTGAAATTAACGCGTTAAAACGTTCATTTTTAGCCTATCGTTATTTACATCGTCTCAAGCCATTGGATGAGGCACATAACATTATATTGCCTATCGAAACCCGCGAAAACACTTGGCATTTATTTCCCATCCGCATCAATGATGGCAGGCGTGATGAAATGATACGCTACGCCAAAATAATGAATATAGAATTTGATATTTATTACCCAACATTAGGTTTTGACGGAATAAATAATCATCCATTAACCGATCAGGATAAAGTGTGTTATGCCACTACCAGCAACATTCATGCCTCCGTACTGCATATTCCGTTGCATAACCACATGTCAATTGAAGAACAGGACAAAGTCATTGCAACACTCTATGACTTTTTTAAATAACCAGTCGTACCGTTTATCACGGCAATGAGGCTGGCCGTAATAGTATTATTCCTACTGATAAATTGCCTTCGTCAGATAATCAGGCCAATTTTTTTCAAAAAACACAGCATCAATATCGCCCATGGCACGCAATGCATGGGGGGAAACAACAATTTTGGTGATAGCACTGTGCCAACCATTATTCAAAACGTGTTTCATTGTTCTCCAGGATGGCGCATAACGAGGGATGTTGGCCGTCCTTAAAAAAATCGCACAGCTGCTGTAGACCAACATCGTAATCTGATGCTATGAACGTGGCGCAGGAAAGCTGGTTGCCTGTTCTTTTTTCAAGGTTTTCTGTAAATTTCCGCATAGCTTTATCAATATGGGCAATGTTAAAAACGTCATTATTTTTTCCTGTCAATTTATTGACCTGTCCGGCGATATTTTTGGCCTGTTGCAAACAGGATGAAATGTCATTTTTCAATCGTTCACCAAGGAAATAGTCACTATAAACGATGTTGATTTCATCATGTCTGTCGATATAAATTTTTGCCACATGGCTGAGCCAAGTAATGAAATTAACATCGTCTAAGCCCTGCGTTAATCCTGCTAAAATAGATTTAAGATCATCGGGGTGAGCGATCATGGCATACACACTATTGGCTTCGGCACTATTGCCGACGGTTTTCCCTCGCATTCTTAAACATCCCGTGGGGTCAATGTTTTCAGCTGCGGATGGCGACGGCTCAGACAGCCGCGTCGGCGGGCAGATAGCCAGGATGATACTGGCACCACAGCTTCGGTCATCAATGGGCAGGTTATCGGTTGTTATTACCCGTGTAAAATAATCTCGGTCAGACGGAAAATAGCATTTATCTGCCGGCATGGTTCCGGGAAAATCGACCATAAGATCGTCTATGGGGTCATTTTTATAATCAAGGTCAATAAACCGCCAATGTAGTTTTTCGTAACCGGCGGCAGCCATCCGTTGATGAATAAAAAATTCCATCAATAACCCAGCAGAACCGAGAGAAATAAAGGTCACTGGTTGTGTTTTTGGGAGGTTCATTTGTTTGATTTTTACTAAGAGATTATTAATAAAATCAATTCTGGCGTTCATAGATGCACTTGATAAGCTTTCCATCCAGAATAGACTCTTCCACATTCTGCAATGGCAGGTCTTGGTTCCAGCCATATGGGTTTTTTTAACCACTTCACGCAAGGTTAACGGTTCAGGCCAAGGGATAGTGAGGGATTTATTGTTAATTTTACATGTATTAATATTTGATTTATTTATTGAAATACTATTTAGCATATTCATTCCTTTAGTGAGTGAGTGATGTGAGTTAATTTCAGGTTAGCAAATACCGGTTTTAACCCCTATGGTTAAAAATGAAAGTAATATTTCACGCTTCATGGGTTAAATCAGAGGGAAACCATTGGTTGATTTTCGTAAATATCGGGTTTGCGGTGTGATCGGTGATCGCGGGCCTAGCGTACCATGGGGCACTCTGGCGGCCGGGAAACGGCCGCGTCGACCCCATTGGTGCGCTTTCCCTTGCACACGGTTTGCGGTGCGATCGGTGATCGCGGGCCTAGCGCACCATGGGGCGCTCTGGCGGCCGGGAAACGGCCGCTTCGACCCCATTGGTGCGCTTTCCCTTGCACACGGTTTGCGATGCGATCAGTGATCGCGGGCCTAGCGTACCATGGGGCACTCTGGCGGCCGGGAAACGGCCGCTTCGACCCCATTGGTGCGCTTTCCCTTTAACACGGTTTGCGATGTGATCGGCGATCGCGGGCCTAGCGTACCATGGGGCACTCTGGCGGCCGGGAAACGGCCGCTTCGACCCCATTGGTGCG